>CAYTSI010000014.1:0-49964 GCA_964440465.1 uncultured Spirochaetales bacterium | reverse complement strand
GGTTTGTATTTCTCTCTGTATGCGGCAAGACTTTTGGCGCTATTGACACGGGTACCTGCCTTCACTTCCACCGGAACTACATTATCTTTCAATTGAAGTAAGAATTCTATTTCCGACGTTCGTCCTTTCCAGGAATACAGTTCCGTTATGCCAGCGCTTGTCAGTTCCCGAGCAACGTAATTTTCCGCCAGGTATCCTTTGTATGTTCCGTAATCCTGCAGTAAAATGCTTTGCATTGGAATATCGGCCATGCAGCCCATCAGTCCAATATCATGGAGGAAGAGTTTGAACGTATTAATCTTCCTTCTGCTCCGTAACGGGATGGCCGGCGATTCGACGATATACACTGGCAGGCACAATCCGGCCTGCTTCAACCAGTCAATAGGGCCTTCCAGTTGTGAGAATTTCGAATATCCGGGAATTGCTTCTTTAAAGCGGTACCGGTTCACGGAATTATCTATAACTTTAGCAATTTGTTCGGGAATATTTTCAAAGACCCTATTAATATGTACCGCGTTTTCTTTTCCGGCATGCTTTGCAAAATCCGCCTTATAACCATTAATCAGTTTTTGCTGGATTTCCCGGACGGCAGTAAAAGTTTCACGGTTTTTATCCTCTGAATCAATAAAAGTCTGCACTGCCTCGGGCATACCGCCGACAAAATAATACAGTTTCAATAATTCCCATAACCGCTCATGAAAGACATCCGGTAATGGCTGCTGCTCATCTAACAGCGCTATCGCATTACTATCATAAGCCGTTAAAAATTCCTGGAATGACATGGGATGCAGCGTCAGCTCATCAACCTTTCCAACGGGAAAAGAGGAGCCGGCCAATGAAATACCAATATGAGATCCCGCACAGCAAAGGGCAAGTTCCGGCAGTTCTTCGGCAAAATATTTAAGACTTGTTATTGCCCGGGGACAATCCTGAACCTCATCAAAAAAAAGTAAGTCGGAAGAGATATGTATGGTACGGTTTAAATAGAGGCCAAGTTGCCGCAGAAGTTTTCGCGGCGACAGATCGCTTTGAAACAGGGAGCAGGCCGCCGTATCCTTCTCGAAATTAATTACATGGACCTGTTTGTATTCCCGCTCTCCGAAGTCCAATAAAAGATAGGTTTTTCCGACCTGTCTGGCCCCTCTCAACAACAGCGGCTTTCGTTTTTTCCGATTCTTCCAGTGGATAAGATGTTGGTATAATTGTCGCTTCACATTGCAAAAATAGCATATTTATCCTTTTTTTGCAAGCAAAAATAGTTTTTCTCTGCGTTTTTTCCCGTCACCCTTTAATTATCCCACCGGCAGAACTTTTACGATCCGCATAAAGAGGACGTCTTCGGGAGCGTCGGGGGCCCGTTGTTTCAGCTCCGCGATAACGCCGGCATCTTCGATTAGGCGGAGGACGAGTCGGGCGCCTCTGCTGTCGGACAGGCCGCCTTCATACTCCTCTTCGTACAGGTAGACCCCCGCAACGGCGATTTTCCGTTCGAGTATATTGATCCTCGTCTGGTTGTCCGAAAGGCCGAACATCAGCACGTCGTCATCTATCATGTCCGGGCCGATGTAGGCAAGGTTCGGAGCGCCGTCGGCGTTGACCGTCGACACGGCGAGGGCCCCGCCGCTTAAGTTGTGGATTGTTTCGTAGAGTTCCTCCGCCGTTAAGGTATTTTCGTCAAAATAGACCGTATCCGAAGCAGCGGAAACACTGTCAGCATCGGGCTGAAGACGCATTCCACCGGCAGCCGTACCCGAATCCGGGGAAGCGGCGGCGGGGCCGGGGTCCGGTGTGCCTGCAGCACCCTTCGAGCAGCCGCCGAGTATGGCAACAATCGCTGTAACAACCAAAAAAACGGAAAATTTTTTCATCATTTTCTCCTGCATACTGTTTCACGTTAAAAAATACCAAAATTTTTGTAAAAAGCAATAAAAAATGCTGTACGCTATATAGGAAATTGCTTATTTTTCCAATAAATAGGAGCATAAGATGAAATATGTTGCCGGTGTTGTTTTCGTTACCATGGTGCTGCTTGCATCCTGCGTTCCCGGCGGGGGATCGGATGAAGCGGCAGCCGGGCAGGAGCCCCGGGCGCTCGCCGTCGAGGCACTGACGGTAAGCAGGGGGATTCTGAACGAGTACGTAGAAGCGTCCGGAACTATCTCCGGGATAAACGAGGCATACGTGGTTTCCGAAGCACAGGGGATAATCCGTTCGGTGAACTTCGACCTCGGCGACCGGATCGAAGCGGGACAGGCCCTGCTGCAGGTAGACGATAAAATCCAGCAAATCAACCTCGAACAGGCGAAAATAGAGTACGACAACGACCGGCTCGACTTCAATGCCGCTCAGAACCTCTACGACGCGGGAAGAGCATCGCAGTCGGAACTGAACAGAGCGAACAGCGCTTTAAGCGGCGCGAAAGCCCGGTACGAAACGGCCCTGAAAGCCTACAACGACTGCACCCTGCAAGCGCCGATCAGCGGCTTCATTGCTGAAAAGGACCCCGCCGTAACATTGGGGAATTATCTCAACGCGGGGACCCGTGTCGCGCGGCTGGTGGATATTTCCGCCTTAAAACTTGAAATTTCCGTGGGAGAAAGTGAGGTCGGTCTCTTAAGCGACGGCGCGGCAGTTGAAATCTTTATTCCCACCTGCAGCAGAGTACAAAATACCGGAAAAATCGATGCAATTGCCGCGGGAAGCGATCCCGCGACCGGAAGTTTTCCGGTTGTTATTACCTGGGAGAACAACTGTTACGATATTGTACGGGCGGGAATGACGGCGTCGGTAAAAATCAGGACCAACGAAACAACGCCGAAAGTCATCGTTCCGGCTTCGGCCGTTTTTACTCAAGCGGGGAAAACATTTATCTTTACCGCGGAAAACGGAAAAGCGGTGCCGCGGGAAGTCACCCCCGGAAGGGTCCTTGGAAACAGATTGGAAATCGAATCGGGTCTGGAGGGGGGTGAAACAATTATTATCTCCGGGATCAGTGCCCTCCGGGAAGGGCGGGAAGTCAATCCGTCGATAATCGGAGAGAGCGGCAGCCGGCAATGAACATTGGAAAATTTTCAGTAAACAATTCAGTCCTTGTTAACATTTTAATGGTTGTGATCCTCTTTTTGGGAGTATTCAGCGTTACCCGGCTGCCGCGGGAGCAGTTTTCCGAAGTGCCGTTTTACTGGGTAAACATTATCGTACCGTATCCCGGAGTATCGGCGGCGGATGTGGAGAAAACGGTCACCATCAAGATCGAGGATGAATATGACGATATCGACAAACTGAAACAAATTGTTTCGGAATCGAAAGAGGGGTTGAGCGTTGTCCGGGTTGAATTTGACGACGGTATTTCCGATGATGAGTTTGAACGTCTTTTCCAGGAAGCGCAAACCAGGTTTAACAAAGTATCACTGCCCGACGGGACGCTGCAGCCCCTTATCGACGATTTTTCCGCAAGCGACTTTTTACCTGTTATCGAAGTCGTTTTGTGGGGAGAGACGGATTATTCGACGCTGAACCAAACGGCCCTGCGGCTGCGGGACAAGCTCAAAACGATAAACGACGTTTCCAGTGTCGATTTGGTCGGCTCCCGGGACAGACAGATCAGAATAGAAGTAAACCGTCAGAAGATGGAAGCTTTGGGAATTTCAATTAACGAAATAGTCCAAGCGGTGCGGCAGCGGAACGTTACCATACCCGGAGGGACTCTGGAAACGACCTCCCGGGAGTACATCCTGCGGACGGTAGGTGAGCTCGGAACATCCGGTGAGCTGAACGACATCATTGTCCGGAGAAGCACCGGAGACAGACAGGGAGTGGTTACCGTCGGCGACCTCGCGAAAGTAATAGAGGACTACGACGAAGACGGTGTGAGGGGCCGCTTTAACGGCAACGAGGCCATTATTCTCCGAATAGCAAAGGTGCCGAAGGGAAATTCCATCGGGGTCGTGGATGCAGCGAAGGAGGAGCTCGAAGCGTTCGCGCAAACGATGCCGTCGAGCATCAACATTTCGCTTTTCAACGACAGCACCGTGCAGATCCGGGACAGCATTAACGTTCTCGTTGTCAATTCCCTCATGGGGTTCGGCCTGCTTGTAATTATCCTCTTTGTATTTATCGGTTTCCGCAATGCCCTCATGACCGCCTTAGGCATTCCCCTCACCTTTGCCGTTACCTTTCTCGTTCTCGAACTGTTAGGTGAAACGCTGAACAGTAACGTGCTTTTCGGCCTGGTCCTTGTCCTTGGGCTGATCGTGGACCACGCGATTGTCATTACCGAAAACAGTTACCGCCTTCAGCAGGAGGGGCTGTCCAGACGCGACGCGGCAATCCGGGGAACGAATGAGGTAGTTTTCCCGGTTATCGCCGCGACCCTGACAACCGTCGCGGCATTTCTGCCCCTTATGCTCCTTCCGGGGGTTATCGGAAAATTTTTACGGGTCATCCCCTTAGTTGTCTCCATCGCGCTCTTAGCGTCCACCGGCGAGGCGATATTGTTTCTTCCCGCCCACTTCGCGGATTGGCCGGGGAAGAGCCGGGACCCGGATAAGGATTTTCTCAACCGACTAAAGAAGGGTTTCTCGAAACTGATTTCCAGGCTGTACAAGCGGCGGGGCCTGGTTGTCGGCGCGATGATTGTCCTCTTTTTCGTCAGCATGTTTCTTGTAACCACCGTTCAGCAGGACCTGTTCAGCGCCGAAGATTACACCCTGTTTTACATCGAGTTCGAGCTTCCCCCCGGCAGTCCCCGGGGAAAAACCGAAGAGGTTGTCAGCCGGTTTGAGCAGCGGCTGCTTCCGCTGGTAGGAAACGGCGAAGTTTCGGGGGTAAGTTCGTCCATCGGCTTTATATCGGGAAACAACGAATCGGTAGACCAGTCGAACGTCGCCCAGATAACGGTGGACCTCATTGAAAAGGACGAAGGCAGGACCCGTCCCATTCCCGAAATTATCATGGAAACGGAAGAACTGTGCGCGGACATTCCGGGACTTGAAACCATCAGGTACAGAAAAGCCCAAAACGGTCCTCCCGTATCCCCGCCGGTTTCGTTCAGGCTCTTCGGAGATAATTACGATCACCTGATCCGGATTTCAGAGGACCTGCAGCGGAAACTCGGAGAATACGGTGAACTGTACAACATAGAAGACAACATCGACCCGGGAACGACGGAACTGCGGATCCGTGTCAACGAAGGACTCGCGGCAAGGTACGGCCTGAATCCTTCAAGTGTCGGTAATTTTATTAGAAGCTCTTTCGACGGCATCCCGGCAACAACTATTTTCAAAGAGAACGAAGAAGTCGAAGTCCTTATCCGTTATTCAGGGGAAAAGGTCGGCAGCGTGGCGGAGCTTGTACAATCGAAAATCCCGACGCCTGACGGCAGGCTTGTTCCGTTTTCTTCGGTAGCGTCGGTCGAACAGCAGGAGCCCGTTTCGGCAATCAAACGGGTGGACGGCAAGCGGGAAGTAACAATTACATCCGAAGCGTATTCGGAAGAAAATGTCCCTTCCATCAATAAAACAATGGAAGCGTATTTCAACAACACCTACGCCCTCCGGTACCCCGACATACGCCTCGAAGTCGGAGGCGAGTTCGCCGACCTGCAGAACCTCCTTCTACAGATTTTACGTATTTTCCTTGTCGGTGTTTTCCTCATCTACATGATTTTGGGAACACAGTTTAAATCTTATACCCAGCCGATCCTGATTATACTGACCGTCCCCTTCGCGTTTATCGGCGTTATCCTCTTCCTCATTATTACCGGAACGCCTTTCTCCACCACGGTCCTATACGCTGGAGTGGCTTTGGCGGGAATTGCCGTAAACGACTCCATTGTCCTTATCAGCCTTGTCAACGACCTGCGGAAGGAGGGGAAGAAAATCGGCGACGCCGTTATCGAAGCCGCGACAACCCGGCTGCGGCCGATACTTCTGACGACAATTACGACGATAGCCGGGCTGCTGCCGACGGCAATCGGGATCGGCGGAAAATCGGTTGTCTGGGGGCCGATGGCAAGCACCATCATCTTCGGGCTGCTCTTTTCCACGATTACCGCCCTCTTTGTTATCCCGAGTTTGTACGGCCTGTTTTATGATAAAAAAAGGGTAGAAGCATGAAAAAAATATTACTGCTTGCACTACTGGTACCGGCCGCGGCAGCCGGGTTTGCCGAAGAATTGACGCTGCGGAAGGCCGTTGAGCAGGTCCTTGAAAACGACGAGACCCTGAAAATTGCCGCCGAATCGATAGAATCGGCCTACCAGGGGTACAAGATTACCCGCTCTCAGGGGTATCCGAAGATAACGCTGAAGACAGACCCGCTCTACGGCATTGGCATGCGCAGAGATTACAGTTTCGACGATTTTCCGCCGGAAACGAGGAGTACCCTCTCCAACAGCTTTCATCTCGGCGTAGGACTTTCACAGCTGCTGCCCACGGGCGGAGTTTTGAATACGTCCGTCGGCGACACCTTTCAGTACAGTATACAGCTTGCCGAGGAGGACCTCGACCGCTCCGCCGCCCTTACCCAACAACCTGAGTTCAGCCTCAATATCCGGCAGCCGCTGTTCGTAAACGGAAAAATAATCGACGACACGCTGCTGAAGGCGGGTAACGAGGCTGCTAGACTCGGCTGGCAAAGCAGCAGGCAGTCGGCGGTGGGAACGAAAAATTCCGTCCTGCTTCGGGCGGCGCAGCTGTATCTTCAGGTGATCAGCATCGACAGAAACAAGACCTTCCTGGAGGAACGTCTGCTGCTGGCCCGGGGACAGCTGGAACAGTCGATAATCGACAGGGAGCAGGGACGCGCTTCGGCAAACCAGGTGTTAGGCCTGGAGGTTGCGGTTAACCGGCAGCGGGAGGCGCTTCTGGACACGGACTTTGCCCGCATCCAGACGGAAAACCAGCTTGGAAGAATGGTCCGGATACAGGATTTCTCAGGGTACACCTTCAGTCCTGGGTTAGATTCCCTCATTACAGCGGCGGAAGAATACCTCAGCGGCGCCGGGGCCGACCTCTATCAGAAAGCCCTTGCCGGTAACCCGGAGGTCCTCGCGACACGGCTCGACGGTCAGGCGAAACGGCTGCAGGCAGTGGTCAACGGCAGTGCAAACACGGCAAATATGTCGATGTTCTTTACCCTCAGCCCGCGATATCCCGACGAACGGGACGATAAAGAGAGTTTTGCCGCCTCCTTTTCCGATTTTTTTACCGAAGATTCCGGCGTCAACTTTAACTTCGGACTTTCATTTGAAGTACCCCTCACCGACGGCGGCGCGAGAAAAGCCCGCCGGGAGGCTGATGCTTCCGGTATCCGGATCGCGGAACTGAATATCGCGGCGGCGGAAAAAAACGCCGCCGAAAACGTTCTGATCGCGCATAAGCGGGACGAAATTCTCCGGCAGCGGATTGAACTGCTGGGGGTCGACATCGAATATCAGCGGAACAGGCGGCGGCGGGAGGAACAGCTTGCCGATCTCAACACAACGACAAAACTGAACGTGGACACCATCAAACTCGACCTTTTGTCGATTGAAAACCAGCTGTGGCAGACAAAGGCGGACCTGTTTCTAAACCTTTTAGAACTTACCGCGCTGACGGGGGGACCTTTGGAAACAATTCTGCTGAAATATTAGTAAAAACGGCTGATAAACTCGGTATATTCCTGTTTCGTTATAATCGACTTCCGTATTACATCGAAGGCATGTTCATCTTCTATTTCTTCTCTGCCGAACTCTCCCGCTTCAACGGCCGCCCGCAGCCGCTGCAATGCTTCGAAGGGCTGGTCCAGTTTTCCGTGGAGCCGGGCCATTTCATAATCGATACGGGCCTGATCGAACCCCTGCGCGGAGGCCAGTTCTAAAGAATCCTCCATCATGGTGAGTTTATTCATCCGGAACAGATATTGGGCGTACGCGAAATACACCCTGCCGTCGGGATAGAGCGCAATGGCCCGGTGATAGGCCGAAGCGGCTTCCCGGAACTGACGGCTTTCCATGTACATCTCCGCGTCGGAAAGCAGCTGACGCGCGGTGTCCCTGTCGGATGAAGAAGCCTTTTCCAGTTGGGTTTCGGCGAACTCTTCCGTTAAATACACGGGCTTCTCTTTTTCCACCCGTTTCTCCACACGGAAACGGCTTTCCCGAATGAAAACATAGCCGCCCACCATTGCCGCGACGAGAATAACCATTACCACTCTGTTTTTTCCAAGGTCCTGCAGGTTCATCGGTTTTCAATTAACGCGGAAGCACGCACCGTATCTCCCGCGAGTTCCTCCGCCTTCTGAATCATTTCTTTTCCTTCCGCCGGATTACCCATAATCATATATGCTACACCCAGGTTTGCCGTCGAGGCATAGAGGAAATCTTCGGAGCTGAGCTGCCGGGCCAGGGTGTACTGTTCCACGGCTTCTTTCACCTCCCCCCGGAGCAGCAGCGCGTTGCCGAGGGAGAGGCGGGCAGGCGCGTTCTCTTCCACTTCAAGGGACTTCCGCGCGTACGACTCCATTTCCGACAGCGCCTGCTCCCTGCCGGCACCGCCGATACCGTCCCGCAGAGTCAGGAGCTGCAGGGCCGACAGTACAAACAAATCGTAGGCATGTTCCCCGGCATGTTTCATTTTTTCGTTTAGAATATTCGCTATCCTGCCCCGCTGTTCCGCCGTCGGCGCCGTTTCCTCACCGGCAAAAGAAAACATTTCCAAAAAGATCCGGGCATTATATCCCTCCGGCAGGTCCGGCCGTATTTGGAGTGCCTTTTCCACATATTCCCGTGCACGCTCCGTATCTCCTAAGGTCGTCTGATACAGCGCAGCGGCGAGAAACACCTGATGGTCGGCTTCCGGCCGTACCGCGAGTGCTTTCTCCAGATCGTTCCGCAGCGTCTCATCCTCCTCGAGGCGCAGAGAGTTAAAGACGTCCTGAATGCCCGTAAAATCAGCCTCCTCTTCGACCATGAGGGTACTCATCTGGGTAAACCAGCGGACAAGGGCACGGAAACCGACGGAGGAAAGCAGATACTGATAATTGTCCGGCTCCAGCTCCGCGGCGGTATCGAGAAGGTCTAAGTAGATTGAATCCGCGACGTTTCGGAAATATTCCCGTAGAAACTCTTCCAAGCCCTCCATTTGTTGATGGATTGCGTTGACCATAAAGGGAATGGTCCGGTACAGGCTGTTATTCAGGGTCATTAAAAATCCCCTGAAAAAGATTTCCGCCTCATACGGATAAATTTTCTGATAAAACTCGGCAATTCGGAAACCGAGATGATAATCCCCGAGGAGTTCCCTGTTGTCCAGGGCCGCTGCTACCGTCGCGGCCTCGGCGTTTCCCAATTCTAGAAACGGCCGCACCGTTTCATAGGCGGAGATTTGGAGTTCCCTCGAGCCGGTCAAATTCGCGGCAATAAGCAGCCGGCGGGCGCTTGTTTCATCCCGCCGTTCTTTATACTCCTCCTGCAGCATCTGAAAATGGTTCCCGGCCGTTTCCGCGGCAAGGTCCCGGCGGCCGGCCGCTTCACAGGCACCGAGGTATTGGACCAGCATGGCAGAGCTTTCCGGATGCTGCCTCCATACCTTTTCCGCTTTATCCATTTCCCGCCGGTATTCGGCTTCCGTTTTCCAATTGATACGGCTGAAATTAATATCGATTGTATAGCTTAATTCACCGCTTTCCAGATAGTCCCGCGCGTTTTCGACGCTTACTTGGCCGGATACGGAGGAGGCTAACAACATCAATAGCAGACATATCGGCAATTTTTTCATTTGTATCATACCAGCGGAAATACTATCCTGCATATTGTACCGTTATCCTTTAAAAAAAGCAAAGCAGTTTTTTTTCACGACAGCGTTTGAAAAAGTGCGGTGTAAAAATGAAGAATGTTCCCCAGGTTTTCCTCGGAAATCCGCTCATCAACCCCGTGAATGCATTTCATCTGTTCGGGTGTCAGCAGCATCGGTACGAAACGGTAGATTCTGTCGGTAACATGCTGATAGTACTTCGAATCGGTGGTCACCGTGCTCATAAAAGGCGCGATAACAGCGTCCGGAAAAACACTTCGTATAACGGCCTCAATTCGTGAAGACAGCTCATCGTCGAAGGAGGTTTCCCACACAGGATCGTTTACCTCCCGCTCATCTAAGACCGACACTGCTACCCGTTTGTTTCGTATCAATTTTTCAAACCGTTTACAAACCCCCGCCACCGTCTCCCCCGGCAAAATACGGACATTGTACACAGCCCGGGCCGACACGGGTATCACATTTTCAGATTCACCGGCATCCAGCATTGTTAAAGCCGTGGTGGTTTCTATCAAGGCCCTGGATTGGCTGTTACCGGCCATGACGTGTTTAATAATCGGACCAAACAGCCAGATATTGGCATAGACAATTCCTTTCAAGAATGACACATGGGGGACTAACGCGTGGAGGAACCGTTTTACCGTGTAGGTTATCCGCCGTTTTTTCCTGCCCCGCTCAATCCTGCCCACCGCGTCTGTCAGCTCCGTGGCGGGATTGTGCTTCGGAGGCATCGAGGCATGGCCGCCTTTTCCTTCCGCCCGCAGTACAATATCGGCATATCCTTTTTCACTAATTCCCAGGAGCGCGAGAGGCGCCTGTATGTCCGAAAACATTCCCGAAGCTACAAAAGCCCCTTCATCGAGAACAAAATCGAAATAAATACCCTTTTCCTGAAAATAGGCGGCCATTTTCCGGGCCCCCTCGATCCCGAACGTTTCCTCGTCTCCTCCCGAGGCAAAGTACCACGACCGTTTCGGCTGAAAGCCCTGCTCAATCAGCCGTTCCGCCGCCTCGAGTATTCCCACAAGGGTACATTTAGTATCCAGAGCACCCCTGCCCCAAACGGCCCCGTTTTCCACCCGCCCCTCAAAAGGAGGAACACTCCACCCCGTCGGGTCCGCGGGGACTACATCAAAATGGGCAAGCAGCAGTCCCGGAGGAAGGCCGCCGTCCGGGCCTTTCCAGTAAAAAATGTATGCAAAATCGTTAAGAACGGTAATTTCGGCGGTATTCATGAGAAGGGGGAAATTGTCGGAAAAAAACCGGGGCATCTTCCTATATTCATCGAGATCGATAGCACGGTAATCCGCGTGGGAAACCGTTTTGATCCGCACCGCCCGGGCCAGTTTTTCCGCGGGGGGGCTACAAGAAAGGTACATCAGGTTTTTATATCACGTGCCGCCCCGAATTCCTACTCTTTTTTGACGGAACTTGACGGATGGCGCGCAAATGGACCTGTTCATGAACGAAAAAGTAATCGAAGAGTCGTCCCTTGCCCGGGAGCCTTTTTACCTGCCGGACATTCCCGAACTGCCGAAACGGCTTTTAGAAATATTCAGAAAAGTTACAAAATAGGGGGACCGCTCCCTAAAACGTACTCCCCTTCCAGCCCCACATGCTCCCTTCGGCCCCGGCAAACTCGATATAGACCCGGTCGGGGGGAATTTGCAGTTCTTTTTCACAAAAATTACAGAGGGCCGACGAAATATTTTTCGTCTGACTTCCGCTGAGCCCGATACTTTTACACTGTAAAAACGCGGCGGGAGCATCCGTTCCGCCGAAGGTCATTTCTGTTTTCGGGTCGCAGGCTGTCATAACGTAGGTTTCCGGTTTGCCGATTGCCTCGGCGGAAACCTTTGAAAGCTTTTTCAGCATACCCGCTGTATCACCGATGGTTTGATTCGTTTGAATTTTTACGTAGGGCATATATCCTCCTTCGGTCCATTATAAACAGCAGCATTCCGGTGTCAACTCGCTGTATTCACGGGACCCGAATCGATCCCGAACCGCCGGAACTTTTGCAGCAGCTTCGGAATATGGCTGCCCTGCCAGTACATCTGACCGCATCCGCCGCAGCAATAGAACCGCGAATACAGTTCCCGTGATTTTTTCGGCACTTTCCGCTGGATTTCATCGTCCGCGGCCTTCCTAAGCTCGCCGTTGCAGCGGGGACAGCGGGTAAAAGGCCGGGCTGCATGCTCCAGTTGAAAGCGGCGGACAATTTCCCGTGCCTGCAATTCCGGATCTGTTTCCCTCACCCAATACCCATGGGTAACCCGCCCCTGTTTCAGTATGCCTATGTCTCTTGTGAGGATAATCCGGTGCCCGCTGAGGGAGATATCGATAATTTCGGGATCATCAAGATTATTCCGGTAATAGGCATCAAATCCCAGCAGCCGGAGAAGGGAGGCCAGCTTCCCTAAATGAACGTCCAGCACAAAGCGGACCTCCCGCAGGGGTTTCGGGCGGAGCCGGTTGATGCTGCCGACATCAAAGGATTCGAAAACCGGATAGACCGCGACAGCATCCCCGTCCCGCAGCCGGTAGTTGAACCCGACGGACTCGCCGTTTACAATAATAACATCCACTTCTGTGTGGGGCACCCCGAGGGCTTCAATGGAATCCTTCACCGAGGGGCTGCCGGAAAAATGGAAGGGGGAGCGTGTTTTTTTGCGTTCCTCCGGAAGAAAATCGTTCAGCTCCTCGTAAAAGCGGAAAACTGCTGTCCAGGGATGCGCCGGTTTTCCTATGCCCCCGCCCTCCTTTCAGATTCCTTCTTTACATTTTCGACCATGCCGCCGACAACTTCACCCAGCGCCCCGGGGTCCGCGTCAAAATAAAACATTTCATGAAAGACATGACGCGTACCGCCTGCGGGGTTTTCCCGCAGCGTATGGGTCCCCGCGTAATTCTTTCCGTCGGGTGCAAATCCCGTGTAGGCAATTTGGCGGGGCTTATCGTAGTGGATTATCTTCTCGTCTACTTCCCACTTTTCACCCGAGACCGGGTCTTCCAGCACCCAGTGGGAGGTCAGTCCCTCGCCTCGTTTGATTTCCGACGTAATCGTCACTTCCCGTACGTTTTCCTCGAGCTCCACAAAAAGTTTAAGGTCCTCGATGACCTCGAAAACCGTCTCTATCGGGGCCCGTATATCCGACTCCTTGCTTACCAGCACGTCTTTCGGATTTTTCCGCTCCGGTACTTCGGGATATTTCATCAATTTGTGTCCCCGCCATGCAGTTTTCGCAGCAGCAGCGCCATATTATCTCCCAGGTCGTCCATTGTCTGCATCCCCTCATCATCATCCTCTACCTCGCCGATTCCCCGGCCGATGCCTAAATTCCAATAGCTGGAACCGGGTACGAACATTTCGTTGATAAGTAAAAAATGATTGACGGCATTGAAAACATTGACGGCACCGGCCCTCCGGACGGCGGCGACACCGGCCCCGACTTTATGCTTTAACAGGGCCCCGTTGCCGCGGCAGACATATCCCGCCCGGTCGATAAGGCCCTTTGTTTCCGACGTTAACGAGGCAAAATAGGTCGGCGAGCCGATGAGTATTCCATCCGCCTCTATCATTTTCCGGATACAGCTGTTGACAATATCACTGTCAATAACGCAGCGTTTGTCCTGGTTTTCCCTGCATTGCAGGCAGGCAGTGCATCCCCGCAGCGGCTGGCCGCCGATGTGGACGAGCTCCGTTTCTATTCCCCCCGCTTCGAGGCGCGAAAAAACTCTGCGGAGTAAAATCGATGTATTTCCGTCCTTCCGCGGGCTTCCGTTAAAACCGACTACTTTCATCCCGTTCCTCCTTGTGTTTGACCCGGTTGATGATACCAATATGCAGGAAAAGTACAAAGAAAGGCAATACTTATAGTGGCCGGAACAGAGAAAATCAATTATACTTGCAGACAGAATGGACACAATGCAGCGGTTACGGGAAAATATGGTCCAGCGGCAAATAGAGAACCGGGGGGTTTCAGACAAGCGCGTACTGGAAGCAATGCGGTCCGTCCCCAGGCATCTTTTTGTTCCGGAGCACAGCGCGCAGGCCGCGTATGAAGACCATCCCCTGCCGATTGGTTACGGGCAGACAATATCTCAACCCTACATTGTTGCCGTTATGACGGAACTCTGCGGAATTCGCGGAGGAGAAAAGGTCCTGGAAATCGGGACCGGCTCGGGATATCAGACGGCAATTTTAGCCCGGATTGCCGGTCAGGTATATACAATTGAAGTAGTGGAAGAAATTTACAAGCGGACCGTTCGGAAACTGCAAACCTTGGGATATCAGAACATTCACCCCTACCTGGGAAACGGCTACAAGGGGCTGCCGGAAGAGGCGCCGTTCGACGCGATTATTTTAACCGCGGCGCCGCCGAAAGTACCGAAATCGCTGACAAAACAGCTGTCGGACACGGGGGGAAAACTTGTCGCCCCCATCGGCACCTATTCGCAGGAGCTGATTGTTCTGACAAGAAACGGCGGCGGTTTCGATCAGCGTCACATCACCTATGTGCAATTCGTACCTATGGTCAACGGCCGGTGAAGAGGAAATCGGTAAATTCCCGGACGGTAGCGAAGTAGGCGGTGCAGTGCTTCATCATATAGTTCCGGATCTCCGGAATGTCGTGGCCCCAGCCCGCCCCCGCAATCTCCACTCCCGCTGCCCGGGACATTAATACACCGGGACGCAAATCGTCGAGAATGAGAGCTTCCTCCGGCCGCAGAGAAAATGTTTGAAGTATCCGCTCCACCGGGTACGGATGGGGCTTTCGTTTATTATCATCAAAATCCCATCCAAACACCATGTCCGGTACGGTCCGTCCTTCCGGGTCCGCGCCGCGATAGTCCCGCAGAATGAGGTCTTTCTCCGAATGGGAAACGACGGTTATAATGCCGCCGAAAGACTTAAACCGTTTAAGAGCATCGATAAACCCCGGAAAAAATTCCGGGACCTTTGTTGTTGTATATTCCCGCCAAATCTCGTATTCCCGCTGAATTTCCCGGTCTGTAAAACCCAAATCCTTTTTCATGTATTCCATAATGCCGGGATGAAAATTTTTCTCGAACCACCCCCGCAGAGAAATAACCGGATAATCGGGACGAAGCTCTTCCATCACCTTTCGATGCGCCGGGTAGTGAATCATCGCGGTGCTGTTTACCGCGGTGTCATCATGATCTAAAATTAAACATTTGAACTTTATCGACATAGCTTAACTGTATACTCCATGGCCGAAGCAGGTCAATTGTTGGTATATTATTGGTATGGTACTTTTCGACATAAACGGTTTCGACGGAATGGTACAGGAAGACGCGGAAAGCATATCGAAGGAGGAGCGGATATACTCATGCGTCCGCTGCGGCAGCATGATTACCGCCGTTCGGAAAGAAATAACCGTGGAGGGGCGGTTCAAACATTCTTTTACCAATCCCCACGGCTACATGTTCACCATCGGCTGTTTTTCCGATGCTCCGGGGTGTGTCGCCGCGGGACCGTCTACCGGCGAATTTACCTGGTTTCCCGGATATGCTTGGCGAATCTGCGTCTGCACGGCCTGCGGCATGCATTTAGGATGGAAGTTTTCCAAGGATACTTCCGGATTTTTCGGACTGATTTTGAACAATCTTTCAGAGGGAAGCGGAGGAGGATGAAGCACAACCGCCCCGACAGCAAAGAAACGATACGACGGGAAGTCCGATCCTTTCCGGACAAACCCGGTGTGTATATTATGAAAGACGGGGCAGGGACCATCCTCTACATCGGGAAGGCAAATAATCTGAGAAAACGGGCCGCCTCCTATTTTACGAAAAACCCTCCTTTGAAGACAAAGTTCCTTGTAGACAAAGTGGCTTCCGTTGAACATGTGGTAACCAAACATGAATATGAAGCCCTCCTGCTGGAAAACAATCTGATCAAGCAGTGGACCCCGCACTACAATATCAACCTCAAAGACGGAAAAACATATCCCGTTATCCGGATTACCGACGAGGACTTCCCCAGGGTGTTCCGGACACGAAGGGTTATAAATGACGGTTCACTCTACTTCGGCCCGTACACCGACGTGGGCGCCATCGATCTTTACCTGGAATTGATAGAGAAACTGTTCAGCATCCGCCGGTGCAAAGGCGCGCTCAAGCCCCGTTCCAACCCTTGTCTCTACTATCATATGCATATGTGCGGCGCCCCATGCTGCGGATACATCGGCAAAGAAGCGTACGGCGGCATGATAGAGGAAGTAAAGAAGCTGCTTTCCGGAAATTCACGGAAGCTGCAGTATGACCTGAAGCAGAAAATGGAGTACGCCGCGGAAAGCCTGGAATATGAACAGGCGGCGGTATACCGGGACAGTCTGCAGGCCGTGGAAAAGGCGCGGCAGAAGCAGGAGGTCATCGACTACATAGATGAGGAACGTGATTACATCGCCCTGACGGTTGAAGGCACGCTTTGTACCTTCGGTGTGTTTCAGATGCGGGGGGGTAAATTAACGGGACAGGAAATTATCCGGGCGGAAATTTACGAAAACGAAGAGGAGGCCTTCGAACACTTCCTCCTTCAGTACTATACCCCCGACCATCCGCCGCCGCCGCGGGTATATATTTCCGTCCCGATTGAACAGGAAAAAGTCGCCCTGTATTTTGAACGTGAATATAATCGGCAGGTCACCTTCAGTTCTCCCGAAAAGGGCCGTCATTTTTCCCTGCTTACCATGGCCGGGGAAAACGCCAGGATTGATCTGTTGAGAAGACTGGAAAATAAAGAGAACAACCCCGCCCTGCGGGAGCTGAAAACGGTACTCCACCTGCGGGAGGTACCCGGACGGATAGAAGGTTTCGATATCGCCCAGCTGGGAGGCACCTCCCCGGTAGCGTCCCTTGTCTCTTTTACAAATGGAAAACCCGATAAAAACCAGTACAGAAAATATCATATCCGCTCCTTAGGAGGAGAAATCGACGACTTCAAAGCAATACGGGAGGTTATCGCGCGCAGATATACCAAGGTGAAGAATGAAGGTCTGGAACCTCCGGACCTTATCCTTCTAGACGGCGGGAAAGGACAGGTCAGTTCGGCAAAGAGAATATTAAAGAGCTTAGGTATGGGAGATATTCCCTGTGTCGGACTAGCCAAAAGAAATGAAGAGATCGTTCCAGCCGAAGGGGCCCCCTTCACCCTGCCCGACACCTCCCCCGCCCTCCGGCTGCTGCAGCATGTCCGGGACGAAGCGCACCGCTTTGCCACCACCTTTCAGAAATCGATGCGTGAAAAACAGCTGGACCTGCCGACACTGCGGCAGATTCCGGGAATCGGAGAAAAGCGGGCGGTAAAACTGATACAAGAGTTCGGGTCAATTGACGCGTTAACCTCGGCATCTCCGGAGGAAATCAGCGGCAGAACAGGCCTCCCGAAGGACCTGGCTGACCTCGTCAGCGGCTGCTGCCGGAGCGCGGGCAGTTCGGCTCCTCTTGCACAAAACGGAAAATTTTGATAGCTTACAGGTTCAAATCAGAACATAATACCCGCAAAATTGATTATAAGGAAGAAAATTAGATGGAAACGAATCTAACCGGCATGCGCAACATCGGCATAAGCGCGCATATTGATTCAGGTAAAACAACCCTTACGGAACGCATCCTCTTCTACTGCAAGAAAATTCACGCGATACATGAAGTCAAGGGGAAGGACGGTGTCGGAGCAACAATGGACTCCATGGAACTCGAGCGGGAGCGGGGGATAACCATCGCTTCCGCGGCAACAAATGTCTCCTGGAAAAACCACCCGATTAATATTATCGATACTCCGGGGCACGTAGATTTTACGATAGAAGTCGAACGGGCCCTGCGCGTTTTAGACGGTGCAATCCTGGTCCTTTGTTCCGTCGGCGGCGTCCAGTCGCAAAGTATTACCGTCGACAGACAGCTGAAACGGTACAACGTGCCCCGCCTCGCCTTTATCAATAAATGTGACCGGACCGGCGCGAACCCCTGCAAAGTAAAGGACCAGCTCATTGACAAACTCGGACTGAACGCGGTATTGACCCAAATGCCCGTCGGCCTCGAGGATAAACACGAAGGCATTATTGATCTGGTAACGATGAAAGCTTACTACTTCGACGGCATAAGCGGAGAACAGATCCGGGAAGAGGAGATACCGAAACATCTTACGGCGGAAGCCGGGGAACGGCACGAAGAGCTGATAGACGCTGCTTCCCTGTTCTCCGACGAACTTGCCGAAGCGTATCTCGACGGTACTGCCACCGAAGAACTGCTGATGAATGCCATCCGCAGGGGGACCCTCGAACGGAAGCTTGTTCCCGTGTTTTTAGGGTCGGCCTACAAAAATAAAGGAGTCCAGCTGCTGCTGGACGGTGTTGTCAACTATCTGCCCAGCCCGCTTGATGTAGCGTATACGGCACTTGATCTGAACAACAATGAAACACCGGTTGAACTTTCAGCGGACAGTTCAAAACCGACGGTTGCACTGGCTTTTAAACTCGAGGAGGGCCAGTACGGTCAGCTGACATACATCCGTATCTACCAGGGAACGGTGAAAAAAGGAGGCGAACTCTTTAATACCAGGTCGCGGAAAAAGTTTAAAGCCGGCCGGCTGATCAGAATGCATTCCGACAGCATGGAAGATATCAGCGAAGCGGGATGCGGCGATATTGTTGCGCTTTTCGGGATCGACTGCGCCTCCGGAGACACCTTCGTCGACCCCAGCCTGAATTATTCGATGACATCCATGTACGTTCCGAACCCGGTCATTTCCCTGGCGGTGAAACCAAAGGACAAAAAATCGGAAGACAACATTGGGAAAGCACTGAACCGGTTTGTAAAAGAAGACCCCACCTTCCAATCATACGTCGACGCGGAATCAAGCGAAACCATTATTCAGGGGATGGGTGAGCTTCACTTAGAGGTCTACATAGAACGGATGCGCAGGGAATATAACGCCGAAGTGGAGACGGGCATGCCTCAGGTAGCCTACCGTGAAGCTATCGGCTCACAGGCGGAATTCGATTATACTCATAAGAAACAGACCGGCGGTTCCGGACAATTTGCCCGGATCGCGGGATATATTGAACCAATTCAGGAAGAACCCTTCGAATTTGTCAATAAAATTAAAGGCGGAACGATTCCTCAGGAATTTATCCCCGCCTGTGAGAGCGGTTTTAAAACGGCAATGGAAAAAGGTTCACTCATCGGCTTTCCCATTGTGGGGCTCCGGGTTGTTATCAATGACGGGACCACCCATGCCGTGGACAGTTCCGAAATGGCTTTTAAAACGGCCGCCATCGGCGCTTTCAGGAAGATATACAATCAGGCCAACCCCTATATTATCGAACCGATTATGAAAGTCAACGTGGAAACACCGACGGAATATGCCGGAAATGTTTTCGCAAGCATCAACCAGCGGAGGGGGGTTATTGTCGCTTCAGTCGAGGACGGTAACTTCTCCCGAATTGACGCGGAAGTACCGTTAAGCGAGATGTTTGGCTATTCAACCAGTCTGCGTTCCATGTCCCAGGGTAAAGCGGAATTTACCATGGAATTCGAAAAATACGGGAAGGTACCGAAAAGTATAAGCGAAGAACTAATAGCTGAATACCAGGAACAAAAAAAGGAGAACCAATAAATGGTAAAATCTGAATTGATAAAACGCAGCCCTCTACGGATTCTCGAAAATTCGATCCACGGAGGCGTAGGTCCGGGAAATATCGGTGTTATTGCTTCGCGGAAGGGAGTTGGAAAAACCGCCTGTCTTGTACACATAGCAACGGATAAACTGTTTCAGGACAAACATGTTATTCATGTTTCTTTTTCAAACCGGACGGACCATATAATAAACTGGTATGAAGACATTTTTAAAGAAATCGCGAAAAAACGGGAACTCGAATCCGCCCTTGACATACATGATGAGCTCATAAAGCACAGGGTAATTATGAATTTCAGTCAGGAGGGAATTAACGCGGACCAGATTGTCAACAGCATTGACGCGATGATTTCCCACGGAAAATTCGCGGCTGACACAATTGTGGTGGACGGATATGATTTTAGTAAGGCAAACATCGAGGGTATTAAAAAGGTCCGGGATTTCGCGGCGCGGCGCGGGATCGAAATATGGATAAGCGCCTCGTTAAAAAGTGAAGCCCCCCTGTTCGATGAAAAAGGTATTCCTCATGAACTCAAAGAGTATCTCGAAGAAATTGCAGTTCTCATTACGCTGAAATACATGGGAGACTATGTTCATCTGAAATTGGTAAAAGACCATGATGAAATTCTTTCCCGCGATCTTCTTCTCAAACTCGACCCGAAAACACTGCTGATAGCGGAACGGAACTAGTACGCCCCCGGGAGTTTAGCGGCTGGAGTTTACCGGTGTCTGTCCACCCCGGTCTTCGGACACTCCCGGGTAAAAACACAGGAGGAACAAAAGGGACTCTGGGGTGTGCAGACAGTTTTCCCGAAGGAAACCAGCAGCTCATTAATCTCGATCCAGTGCTGTTTCGGAAGAATTCGCAGAAGCTCCCGTTCCGTTTCTGCCGGCTGTTTTGTTTCTACAAAACCCATCCGGTTTGTAATTCGGTGAACATGCGTATCGACACAGACAGCGGGAATACCGAAGCCGAGATTAAGGACAAGATTGGCCGTTTTCCTGCCGACACCGGGAAGTTTCAGCAGCTCCTCCATAACGGCGGGGACCCTTCCGGCGTATGTATCCGCGATAAGGGCGGCCGTTTTCCGGATATTTTTGGCCTTTGTGGTGTAAAAACCCGCCGGAAAAATATATCCGGCAATTTTCTCCTCCGAAAGCAGCGAAAGTTTTTCCGGCGTGTCCGCGGCTGCAAACAGCCGTTCCGATGCCCTAAGCGTTACAGTGTCCTTTGTGCGGGATGAAATAATCGTTGCAATTAAAACACGGAAGGGGTCCCGCCGCCGCGCTGCTATCTTTGAAACAGACGTCTGTTCACCGCCGGTTCCACTGCCCCGGAGAGTTGAGAAGATGCTGTTCCATTTTATCGGTTCTGTATTAAGCACACCGCCTGCGCCTCGACGGCTTCTCCTTTCCCCACGGGTCCCGTTTTTTCAGCTGTTTTTCCCTTTACCGATACGCAATCCGGCCGTATACCGAGGTCCTCACCGATATTTTTCCGCATCTCCGGAATGTACGGACGGATCTTCGGTTGTTCGAGAATCACCGTCGCGTCGATATTGACGACAACATACCCCTTTTCTTTCAAGACCGAAGCCGTCCTCCGGAGCAGCTCCCGGCTTGAAATATCCTTATACTGCCTATCTTCAGGCGGAAAATGGGTGCCGATATCGCCGGCGGCAGCCGCGCCGAAGAGCGCGTCGATTACCGCGTGCAGAAGCACGTCGCCGTCGGAATGGGCTTCCTCCCCCATGTCAGAGGGTATTGCGGCACCGCCGAGGACCATGTTGCTCCCTGCCGTAAGTCTGTGGATGTCATAGCCCTGTCCTATCCTGAAAACTCCGGCATTTATGTCATGGAGATAGGTAATTTTTCGGTTCGCCGACTCGCCGGGAAGGGTATAGACGGGATGTATGTACCGGGAGAAAATTTCCGTATCATCGATATAGGTTTCGCCGTCGGCCGCGGCTTTTTCATGAGCAAGCAAAATTTCCGGAAAGGAAAATCCCTGAGGTGTCTGAATACCGAGGGTATTGTTCCGGGAAAAATGCTCGGTAATGACACCATCGCCTGCGATCCGTTTAATTGCATCCGGCGGTACAACAGCGGGGGCGCAGGCGCCGCGTTCCGCCGTCGCTTCCAGAATTCCGGCAATACATTCAACCGAAACCCAAGGCCGCGCCCCGTCATGAATTAAAACGTAATCCGGGGCGGCCGGTTCCAGGGCGCGCAGGCCTTGCAAAACCGACTGCTGCCTGGTCGCGCCGCCTTCGGCAAAGGTCACTTCCAGCTCCGCTGCCAGGGGCCCCATAATCCGCCGGGCCTCTTCAATTCCCGAAGGAGGCACGACCATACATATGTACCGGAACAGCCGGGAGGACGCGAAGGCTTCGAAGGTATGATGAATGACGGGTTTTCCTTTTAACTGGATGTATTCTTTTTTCCGGCCTGTCCCCAGGCGTGTACTGGAACCGGCCGCCACGATGATAACGGCTGAACTCACTCTGTTTCTAATTTACTGAAAATGAGTTCCTCGACTTCGTCTTTCGTTTTCCGAAGGGAAAACGACACTTCGTCGACCATGAGTTTCAGCGCGCTGTCGAACAGTTTCCGTTCAAGGATCGGCAGTTCTTTTACTTTACTTCTGTGATATAGCGTCCGGACAACCGTAGCGATGTCCGTAACGCTGCCTTTTTTCAGCAAATCGAGATTCATCTGATACCGCAACTTCCAGTCGGCAGGCATTGGTTCGTAATCTTCCGTTATCAGGGTCAGGGCTTTCTTTGCTTCCGAACTCGGTACAATCGCACGGATACCCAGTTCCTCGGCCTTATCCACGGGGACCATGACCGTCATGTCCGTTACTTCCAGATAAATAACATAGTAGGGTATCTGTTTATCTTTAAATTCCCTGTCTTCAATTGAAGTAACCAGGCCGACACCCTGCAGCGGATATACTACTTCCTGATTTACTTTAAACGTATACTGAGAGGATGACTTCTTTTTGGTGGATTTCATAGCCTACATTATACTCAAATTTATCTATTTAGTCAAATGAAGAGGCGCGCTGGAAGCGGGGTGGTTTCAAAAATATTAAAACATCGGGAGGGTTTCCACCATATACCGCACATTGCTGCCGTGCGGGCCCGCTTCACTTTTTTCTATTACAAAAATGAGAGCATTGTCCCCGGCAGCGGCAAGAATTTTCCTAATTATATACCCTTTCACACCTCTCCTTTTGTAATCCGGAAGGCCGACCGTATAGTTGGAAACCTTCCCTGCGGGGCGCTCCACCGTCGCGGTAATAAAAAAGGAGGAACTGACATTGTCCCCTGTACCGGAGGAAGACTGCCGCAGGGTGATGGAATAGTAGTTCCCCGTCTGAAAATCACGAAACTGAATAATATTCTGAGGCTCTTCACCGTTTAGAAGAATATATACCAGCCGGCCGGTCCTCATGTGGTTAATACCGTATTTTAGGGCAATATCATCACCCTGCCGCATCAGAGTGACGAAAGCGCCGAACCCCTCCTGGCCGGTTGTAATGGGAATTGTATATTCCTCTTCTACAACACCCCCGGGAACAAAGCGGTTAGAGGCAACATTAATGGTATAAATATCCGCGTAGGGAAGGGACTTGTCGTTTACACCATACTGGGCGAACATAAAATATTTTGCATCTGACGAAAATCCGAGATCGACAAACGCGGCAATATCACCCGCGTAAAGGCCGAATGACAGAAAAAGCAGCGCTGTTATGAGTACTATCCGCTTCATTATTCTCACTCCTTCTTTATATTTATCGAAAAATTTACCGTTTTCTGTAGTTTTTTTTACCTTTGACCTTTTTCGCTATGTCATACACAATACAATTATGACAATCGTTTTTCGCAATACCACCATGACAATTGGTATTGTCCTTGCGTTCTGCATTACCCTGGGGATCACATTTATCGTTTTTCCCGTTTTTCTCAGTATCGAAGCGGTCCAAGGGATAAATATCCTTTTTTTAAGCCTGTTTTCCTTTGTCTGCGCCCTGCTGTTCAGAATAACATTCAGCAAAACCCTTGCTCCGGAACTGTTTTTCTTTACCATCTTTATTCTGACATTTTCATTCGAAATGTTCCGGCTGTTGTTCCTGTATTTTGACATCCGTTCCTACCCCTTTATTTTCGGCATAATTGTTACGAGAATTGTCCATTTCGGGCGATTCCTCCGAATTTTCAGTATCTTTACGGCGGGGCTTTTCGCCTGCAGTCTTTCTAATCCGAAAACAGGGATCTACCTGGGAATCGGGATACTGCTTGCCTTAGGCTATGCTATCGGGATACCCGTCGACGCGGCTGAGAGTACAGGGACCTTGTTATACGGTGTCGGCATTGCACATTATACCCGGGTCATCTTTGCCATCGGCGAGGTACTGAGCGTTATTAATTTTATTCTCGCGGGAATATTAAAAAATACCCGTGAGTATTATTTTATGGCAATTGCCTTTTTTATCACACTGGCAGGCGGCACGATGCTGATCGCTTTTCCCCAAAGACTGCTTTTTCTAGCTATAGGAGTTCCGCTCCTTCTTGCCGGTACAATTTTATTCGGCAAACGGAGTCATGAATTATACTTGTGGACCTGATACTGAAAAAGTAAAGATTATAAAATTATAAAATTAACGTAAGGTAAACACTCAACCCCGTTCCCAGGGGTATAACGACATTATCTAAATCCTTTAACGGCAGTGCTTCCAGGAGTGTAGCCGAAGAAGCGGCAACCACGGCAATTTTCGGGTCCCGGACAATGAACAGTGAAAAGAAAAATACCGCGAAAAAACAAGAGAGGCTTCCCGCGTAGGTTTTTCCGCCGGTAAACGGAATTGTAGCCCTGCCGAAAAGCTTACCGACAACACTCGACACCCCGTCACCAAAAGCAAGGGCATAGATAGCTAACGAAGCAGCGGGATCGGGATAAAAGAACAACGCCGCCATTGCTCCCAGGCCTAATGTAACAGGGCCGAGTACAATTTTTCCCCTGTCCCGTTCCCGTGAAACATATTCGGTTACCTTTGATATAACCGGAACAACAATTCCTTGAAAGCGGAGAAGTTCGGCAACGGCATATACTACAATACCCGTTCCTAATAAAATAAATGTGGCAAAGAGGTGAATAGAAGCGAGTATCGGAACAAAGGCAATAAACAGGTGAATTCCTTTCCGGAAGAGTTCTTTTTGCAGTTCCTGTACGCTTGTTGAATTAGCTGATAACAGCCGGTATTCTATTGGTTGCATTTCTTTTACCTATGTATACTATGCAATTTTCATACCAACTAATCCAAATAAAACGCCGCTTTAATTCTATTCAATAAAACGAATTAAAGCGGCGTTTTGAAAAACCGGTCCAATGATAAAATTATTGTATACTTTTTTATACAATAATATTCAAATAATACTATTCTTTTTTTATTGAAACCTTCATCGATGTTTTTTCACCGACGTTCTCCCGGGGAGGAATCGTTACCGTCAGAATTCCTCCGGCATACACAGCTGTTGTTTTATCCCGGTCGAATTTTTCAGCAGGCACATAATATTTTTGCTCTTTAACGTCTTTCATTTTCAGCCGGTGTTTAAAATACTTTACATTGTCTTTTTTCAAAAACCGCTCATCCACCTTCGCGGAAAACAGCAGATGGTCTCCCGAAAACTCGAGCTGCAGGTCCTTTTCACTAAAACCTGCCAGAGCAAACTCAAATACGATCTTTTTTTCCTCATCCACATAGACATTCAGGGGAGGATAGGTATACGCCGGATACAGATCGATATCTTCATCCCAGGAGAATATCCGGTCTCCCTTTTGCGCGGCGCCATGCAGTCCTTCCTGTACCGCGTCCTGCAAATTCAAGGCCGCGTCAAAAACCTCATCCATGATACGCCCGATGTCAATTACAATTTTATCTTTCATTACGGCATCCTCTTCGGCAATCCGATTTATATAATTCAAATTTACCCGATACCCGGAAGAAAATCAAGGCTGTTTCTGCCTTCCCCTTGGCCCTCTTTTTTGATAGTGTACCTACCATGGCCAAGCCGCTGCGAGTATTGTTTTTAGGTGAAATTGTAAGTAAAGCCGGTATTTACTGCATTAAAACACTTTTACAGGACATACGCGACCAATACAGTATCGATTTTGTAATAGCAAACGGGGAAGGCGCGACCGGCGGCTTCGGAATCGGCAAGAACCATTCAATCTATCTGCATAAACTGGGTATCGACGTTATTACTTCGGGTGAATGTATTTACTACAAGATGGACATGGTTACCCATATAAAAAAGGCCCCCTATATTCTCAAGCCCGCGAACTACCCGCCGGGCACCCCCGGGCGGGGATGGAAAATATATTCTATCGGCAGCACAAATCTGGCCGTTATCAATTTACTGGGACAGTCGGGGTTCAACCGGGTCCATTTAAGCAATCCCCACACCTATCTCCCGGAACTCATCTCCCGAATCTCCCAGGAAACAAAAAATATTATCGTGGATTTTCACGCCGCAACCACCGCTGAAAAATATTCAATGTTCTTTCATGCCGACGGACTGGTTTCCGCGGTAATTGGAACTCACTTCAAAGTATTAACCGCGGATGCTCAAATATTTCCTCAAGGTACCGCCGTTATTACGGATATCGGCAGAGTAGGAAGTTTCGATTCCGTAGGCGGTCTCGAGCCGGGTATTGAAATACAGAAATACGTAACGCAAATACCGGAACGGTCAAAAGACGCCTGGGGCAATTTAGAGCTGCAGGGATGCATTCTCGATATCAATCAATACGGTAAAACCGAGAATATCGAGGTTATCCGAAAACAGTGCGAGGTTAAAGACCATGAAAGAAACGGCAACGATTCTTGAAATACAAGGAGACGGAGATACGGTACTGCTGCAGTTTCATGAACAGGAAGCATGCGGGAACTGCAATAGTATGTTCTGCAAGGCAAATGAAAGGACCTTTACCGCGCAAAACATCGAATCCCTCGATCTGAAAAAGGGAGATGTTGTTACCGTTTTTCTGCCTGCCGGAAAAACCATTCAGGCAAGTTTTCTCCTTCTGATAGCTCCGCTGATCCTCTTTTTTATATTTTTTGTTCTCTCGGAAAGAATATTTGGAATTAAAACGGAAATTGTTAAAATCGGGATCGGTCTCGCCGGACTTCTCCTGGGCTTTCTCATCAGCTACGGTATGACGAAAAAATCGAAAAACAGCAGCATGCCCCGTATTATTGAAAAAAAACTTCCTTGACAAATTTGTTCACATGTGAAGATATTATGCACTAACACTATGGATAAATCATTGGTTATTGTCGAATCACCGGCAAAAGCGAAAACAATTAATAAGTATCTCGGAAATAACTACATCGTGAAATCGAGTGTCGGTCACATTCGGGACCTGCCTGTAAGCGGAAACAGAAAACCGGTTGATCCGAAGGAACGCGCGAAAGCGGCGGCTTTGACAAGGAAAATGGACCCGGAAACAAAGGCCGAACACAAGAAAAAAAAGGCAAAAGAACAACAAATTAAACGGATGGGGATTGATCCGGAAAACAACTGGGAAGCCCACTATGAAATTATTCCCGGTAAAGTGAAAGTGTTACAAGAGCTGCAAAAACTGGCTGAAAAAACCGAGAACATCTACCTGGCAACAGATTTGGACCGGGAGGGGGAGGCCATTGCCTGGCATCTCCGGGAGGCAATAGGAGAGAAAAACAACAATTTCAAACGGGTCGTTTTCAATGAAATAACGAAAAGCGCTATTCAGGAGGCGTTCAAACATCCCGGAGAAATTAACATGGACCGGGTCCGGGCCCAACAGGCACGGCGGTTTCTCGACCGGGTCGTCGGCTTTATGGTTTCACCGCTGCTGTGGGCAAAAGTCGCCCGCGGACTTTCAGCCGGGCGGGTACAGTCGGTCGCGGTACGCCTTATCGTTGAACGGGAACGGGAAATCCATGCCTTTATCCCCGAGGAATACTGGGAACTCCACGCGGACCTGCAGCCGAAAGAGAACGGGAAAATCCGGTTTCAAGTGGTAAAGGAAAACGGAAAGCCTTTCAAACCGGTGACGCAAAAAGAAACGGAAGCCGCGGTAGGTAAACTCAAACCGGCTGATTACCGGGTAAGCTCGCGGGAGGACAAACCGACAAAAAAACGTCCGACGGCGCCGTTTATTACCTCGACAATGCAGCAGTCCGCGAGCACGCAGCTCGGTTTCAGTGTAAAAAAGACAATGACCCTCGCCCAGCGCCTGTATGAGGGCGGATACATTACCTACATGAGGACGGACTCGACAAATCTCAGCTATGAAGCGGTATCGACGTGCAGAGACTATATTCGTAAAGAATACGGAGAGAGATACCTTCCGGAGAAACCGAATGTCTATACCAGTAAGGCCGGAGCACAGGAGGCGCATGAAGCAATCAGGCCTACCGACGTACAACGGACGGCGGCCCGGCTCCCCTCTATGGACCGTGACGCTGAACGCCTCTATAACCTGATATGGAAACGTTTCGTGGCGTGTCAGATGCCGCCGGCGGAATTTATCAGCACAACCCTGCTGGTGAGCGCCGCTGAATTCGAACTGAAAGCCACGGGCCGGATAACCACCTTCGACGGTTTTATGAAGGTCCTGCCTCCGGCTTCCAAAAAGGATGAACAGACGGAACTCCCCGATTTGCAGGTAGAAGACCCGCTGAAACTGATACACCTCGACCCCAGTCAGCATTTTACCAATCCGCCGCCGAGATATACCGAAGCGAGCCTGGTCAAGGAACTCGAAAAACGGGGAATCGGACGGCCGTCGACGTACGCCTCCATCATTTCGACAATCCAGGAACGCGGCTACGCGGTGCTTGAAAACAAACGGTTTTTTGCCCAGAAAATCGGCGATATTGTTACCGACAGACTGACGGAAAACTTCGAGGACCTCTTAGATTACGGTTTTACCGCCGAAATGGAAGAAAACCTCGACGAAGTGGCCGAAGGGAAAAAGGAATGGAAAGAACTGCTGGATGAATTTTACCGTGATTTCAGAAAAAAAATCGACACGGCATACAGCGATACAAAAGGGATGCGGCCGAACAATCCTGTGGACACGACCATACAATGTCCGGCCTGCGGAAGAGAGATGCAGATCCGTACGGCAGGGACCGGAGTATTTTTAGGATGCTCGGGATACAATCTTCCGCCGAAGGAACGGTGCAAACAGACAATCAATCTCGTTCATGGAAAAGAAGTGGAACATGCCGACGATGAATCGGCGGAAATCGAAGATCTGCGCTCCCGTCACAGGTGTCCGTTGTGCGGCACCGCCATGGACCACTATTTAATCGATGAAAACCGAAAACTGCATATCTGCGGAAACAGTCCCGACTGTCCCGGATACGAAGTGGAGGAAGGGAAGTTTAAAATCAAGGGATATGACGGGCCGACCCTGGAATGCGATAAATGCGGCGCGGAAATGCAGCTGAAAACAGGCCGCTTCGGAAAATATTTCGACTGTACAAACGAAGCATGCTCGAATACCAGAAAGCTGCTGAAAAACGGAGAGCCCGCCCCGCCGAAGATGGACCCCGTTCCCATACCCGAATTACGCTGCGCGAAAGTAGACGATTACTACCTCCTCCGGGACGGCGCTTCCGGCATATTCCTCGCGGCCAGCCAATTTCCCAAGCACCGGGAAACCCGCTCCCCCCTTGTAGAGGAACTGCTCCCCCACAAGGATGAAATCGATCCGAAATACAGCTATCTTCTCGAAGCCCCGGCGGAGGACCCGGAGGGGAATAAAGCCGTTATCCGGTTCAGCAGAAAAACGAAAGAGCAGTATGTGCTGTCGGAAAAAGATGGAAAACCCACGGGCTGGCAGGCCCATTACAGCGGCGGAAAATGGGTGGAAAAGAATACAAAAAAATTATAAATGTTGTACCTACAGGTTGTATGTGTCCCGGAACGTCCTGTCGACCCGCTGCAGGCTGTCGATGGTAATGGCCGCCTGATTCGAAAACATCTTTAAAATGCTGAACTCCTCTTCGGTAATTGAACCGCTGTTGATTCTTCTGTCGATACCGATTACGCCTACTACGTTCTCCCGAATAACAAGCGGGGACAGAGCAAAGGGATTCAGCCCGATTTTTTTTGCCAGCTCCTTATTGATGTATGGGGAGTTCGCCGGATCGGTAATGTTATAAGCCTCCTTCCGGAGAGCGGCCCGTGCCGTTAACCCCGCGTCCTCTTCCAGCGGCATGGTTACTGCCAGATTACCGCTTTCAGGGCCCCTTGTTTTCGTTCTGTAGAGGTGGAGATATTCATTTTTAATATTTACATAGAGCAGGGCCCGGTCGAGCCGAAGGTAATCGACAAGCTGATTGAGGATATAATCCACCACATTCGAAACAGTCCGGTACGTGTTTAACGCCTCGCTTGTCCGGTACAGCAGCAGCATTGTCTTGTTTTTCCGGGCAAGGACCGAATTCGATTCCCGCAGTCTGAGCTGGCGGGTATGAAGTAAATTCGACAGGTAGGATGCCAATGCCGCGAACGCGAAAAATGAAAAAATTGAAAAACTCCAGGAAAGAATAATGTAGGAATTGTTCCGCTCCAAACCGGAAAAGGGACTGAAAAAATCCTGGTTCGGCACAATCCCGCGGTTAATTCCCACAATGATAAGGGTGAACAATCCGGAACAGAGACCGGAAATGATATAGGCGGTTTTTCCGGTAACAATAATCGCGGCGGAAAAGATCACTAAAAAATAAAGAAAGGTAAACGGACTGGTTATACCGCCGGTTTTGTAAATTGTCAATGAATAATGCACTACATCGATAATCAGCTGAAAAAGGACAAGCGGGCCGATGTTTTTAATTTTACGGACTAAAATGGCATAGGCAATGTTCATGACAAGAATAACGGCGAGGTTGAGCCCGTTTACAATCAGCTGATTTTCCGAGAGAAAATTCGATTTCGTTAATCCGAAAGCTCCGGCAATAAGAATGATGATAAAAATGCTGGGGCTGACGAACCACCGAATCCGGATTATGAGCCGTAAATTCTTCAGTATTTCTTCTTTCGGTTCCTGAAACGTAAAGGATTCACCTAAAAAACTAAAAGGATCGGTCATACTTCTTCCTTTTACTTGATATTTTTACCATCAACGGACACAATGTGCGGGTGAAAAAAGTGAAGGTTTTAGATATTACCGCGTTCATCTTTGTATGTGTTAGTATCGGCATTTTTTCATATTTTGCTTACACTACAACGTCGGATAACACGGTTATCCGCGTAAAAACCGAGTCCGCTGATTTTATATATCCTATCGATACGGAGGGCACCTTTCACTTTCACGGTCCCTTAGGGGACACCGTGGTTGTAATTGAAAACGAATCGGTACGGGTCGTTTCATCACCCTGCCCCGAAAAAATCTGTATCGCCTCGAGCCCGATAGAACGGCCAGGTACCTGGCTTGCCTGCCTGCCGAACCGAATATTTATCAGAATAGAAGGAAAAGATGAGGAAGAAGTTGACGCGGGAACATTCTAAACAGTTCGAACTTCTTGCCCTTTTCGGGGCCTTTTCTCTCTTTCTTTCCACCATCGAATTCATCATCCCGAAGCCCCTGCCCTTTGTCCGATTAGGCCTGGCAAACCTGCCGATATTAATTTCTCTCGAAGTGTTCGAGCCCCGGCTTACCCTGCTTTTAGTCCTCGTAAAAGTTATCGGACAGGGACTCATTAACGGCACAATGTTTTCCTATACATTCCTTTTTTCAGCCGCCGGTTCCTTTGCGGCGGGCATAACGATGATTGGATTAAAAAAAATCGGAAAGCAGCACATTTCCCTTGTCGGAATCAGTATCGCCGGGGCCTTTTCCAGTAACGCTGTCCAGCTTTTCATTGCCGGGGCCCTGATAATCGGACAAGGCGCATTACTGATTGCTCCTCCGTTTCTGGCAGTCGGCCTGATCTCCTCCATTGCCCTGGGAGTGTTCGCGAACCGGTTCCGCGGACAGTCCGAATGGTTAGCGGCCCTGAAACAAGACACGGGACAGCCGCCGTGACATTTCGAATTTCATCCACAGCGCTTATCCTTACGGGAATAGCGGCAATACCCGCCTTTTTATTTCAGAACAGCCTGCTGTTTCAGATTGTCCAGGTAAGTACCTTTTTTATCGCCGCGGCCCTTTCGGGAAAAAAAATACGGATCCTCCCCCCTCTTATCATGCTCGTCTCCATAACCCTGCTCAATCTCTTTACCCCAATTGGAAGGGTCCTTGTATCTTTCCGACGGATATCCGTTACCGCGGGGGCGCTGCGGTTGGGAATTCACAAGGCCCTTACCCTCATCGGGTTGATATATCTTTCCCGCGCCGCCGTCCGGTCCGATTTGTCGCTGCCGGGGCGGTTCGGTTCGATTATTACCAGGACTTTTTATTATTTCGATCAGGTGAATGAAACGTGGAGGACAATACCGAAGCAGCCGGTCATCAAGCGCCTCGACGCGCTTCTGTTCCATATTTACGCGGACAGACCGGAAACCCGCGGGCAGACAGCCGGAGAAAAACGGACAACGTCCCTTCCGGGGTATTGTCTTCTCTTTTTATTTCTCACGGTTCAGTGGGGACTCTTTTCCCTCCAGTTTTTTGTTTCATGGGACGTGCTTAGTACGGCGTGACGGGATAATCCGCGCTGCTCTGAAGATAGCTTTCCCGTAAACCCTCAGTTACATATACATTTTTTTCCTTCGTAACAAAAACAGCTTCGAGGCCATTTTTTTCCGTAATGAAAGAAAAACCTGTTTCCAAACCCATAACAAAAACAGCAGTAGAATACGCGTCCGCCTCGGTCCCGCTTTCAGTAACGATCGTAACACTTTCCAAGCTGTTCCGTACCGGATATCCGGCAGCGGGGTCGAGAATATGATGATACCGGATACCGTCTCGGATAAAATACCGTTCGTACGTCCCCGAACTAACAACCGCGCCCTGTTCTAATTCAACAATACCGAAATATTTCCCCCGGCTGTCATCGGGCTGCTGAATGCCGATGCGCCAGAACCCTTTTCCCTGTTTCCTTCCGAAAACAACAATATTGCCGCCGAAGTCAATAATTCCGCGGTCTACTTCCGCGTCCCGCAGCAAACGGACCGCTTCGTCAGCCGCGAAGCCTTTCGCGACAGCACCGAGATCAATTTTCATTCCCTTCTTTGGTAAAAATACCGTCTTTGCCCGGGAATCAAGCTCTACATCTTGATAGCCAACCAGAGAGAGCAGTGTTTCGATAGTCTGCTCCGGAGGAACGTGCGCGTTTTCGGAACCGATTCCCCACTCTCCGACAAGTGGTCCAACGGTTATATCCAAAGCACCGTTCGTTTCCGCGGCAATACGCAGTGCTTCTTCAATAAGACCGTAGGTTTCATCCGATACGGAAACCGCCTTTACTCCCGCGTTCCTGTTTATCTCCGATATTTCACTCGCGGGTATTGTAACACTCATTTTTTGTTCCACTTCCCGTATTCCAGCAAACATATCTTCGAATACCGAATTTGAGTACCCTGAAAAGAGCGTAACGCTGCAGGTAGTACCGAAAATAAACTCCGTTTCCGTTCGCGGCGTATTTTCGCTGCAGCTTCCCGCAAAGATCAGCAATATCGCTGGAATAAACTTGATTTTCCCGGTTCTTTTCGTTATCATATTGGTCATAAATATGTATCATAAAAACTACTTCATTTCAATCTTTAAGGGGTCCTAATGGAACATGGAAAAAATGTCGTATTACTCGGCGGCGGATGTCGATGAGCCGACGGACAGGAAAAAGAAAAGACGGAAGAACTGATGCGCGATTTATGGGAATCATCATTCCTTCATGAAGATTACAGACAAATTCAGCAAATTATCGGTGATACGATAACCAGCAGCAACCCGGTCATTCGGGAACCGCTGCACAACCTCGTATCACAAAAGGGGAAACTTCTGCGGCCGATGCTGGTGGTGCTGGCATCCCGCTTCGGCTCTCCGGACAAAAGCGGTGCGAAACAAAAAATTCACAATATCGCGGCGGCAATAGAAATCCTGCACTTAGCGACCCTTGTCCATGATGATGTTATTGATGACAGCCCCGTTCGGCGCGGCGCACCGACATTGCATACGCAAATCGGGAAAAAACAGGCCATTTTAATCGGCGATTACCTCTTCAGTCAGTGTTTCAGCCTTGTTGCCGAGCACGCGAACCTTGAAAATTCAAAACTCCTCGCGCGGGTGGTCTCGAGTATCTGCAGCAGTGAAATAAGTCAAACCGAAGATTCCTTTAGCTTTAAAACCAGTGTTCGGCGCTACAACAGAAGGATTGCCGGTAAAACCGCGGCCCTGTTTGCAATCAGCTGTTTTGTCGGCGCCTCTGAAAGCGGTTCTAAAAAACCGGTATGCGCGCTTTTCAGCAGGATCGGGTACAATCTTGGAATGGGTTTTCAGATCAAAGACGATATCCTCGACTATACCGGGGACCGGAACAAGCTCGGCAAACCGGTCGGCTCGGACCTGCGGGAGGGGATCGCTACACTGCCCCTTATTTACGCTCTTCAGTCGGACAGCGGCAGACTTCGTCAGCTTCTGAAAGCCCCCCCCGCAGCCGATAAGGACATTTGGAATGTCATCAGCCTCGTTGCAGCAAACGGAGGGGTTGAAAAGGCGGAGGAGCAGGCAGCCCTCTATACGGAACGGGCCTATCAGGCAATCGCGAAACTTCCCGATACAACATCAACGAAGCTTCTGAATACCACTCTCGACAGACTGCTGTTTCGATTGTATTAATTACTCATCCGGCGCTGCAACCCGGATATGCAGTTCCTCCAGCTGCTTTCGGTACACACGCTGGGGAGCGTTCATCATCAAGTCCTGGGCTTTCTGGTTCATCGGAAAGGCAACAACTTCACGGAGGTTTTCTTCTTCCCGGAGCAGCATAATAATCCGGTCCAGGCCGGGGGCGATCCCGCCGTGGGGAGGAGCGCCCATTTTAAACGCATTGATCATGCCGTGGAATTTTTCATCCACCTCCTCCCGAGGGTAACCTGCAATTTCGAAAGCTTTATACATAATATCCGGCCGATGGTTCCGCACCGCGCCGCTGGACAATTCCTCGCCGTTGCAGACGATGTCGTACTGATATGCCAGTACTGAAAGCGGGTCTTCCGTTTCCAAGGCTTCCAAACCGCCCTGCGGCATGGAAAATGGATTGTGCGAGAAAGACACCGCCTTCGACTCTTCACTCCACTCAAACATGGGAAAATCAACAATCCAGCAGAACCGGAACACGTCCTTTTCGAGCAAATCGAGTTCTCTGCCCAAATGCAGCCGGACCTCCCCGGCTATCCGCGCCGCTTCCTTCTCCGGAGCACAGACAAAAAAGACCACATCGCCGTCTTCGGCGGCACAGGCATCGGCTATGCTTTTTATCCGTTCTTCCGAGAGAAACTTGGCAATCGGGCTTTTCACCTCTCCGCCGGTCCAGGTAATGTAGGCGAGTCCCTTCGAGCCCACCGACTGGGCATAGGCAATCATCCCGTCGAAAAAGCTCCTGGGTTTATCGGCTATATTTTTCACCGGCACGGCACGGACAACGCCTCCTTTGGCAACGGTCCCGCTGAAGGCCTGAAAGTCGGAGCCGGCAAAGGCTTCCGTCACGTCTTGAATAATAATGGGGTTGCGCAGGTCCGGTTTGTCGCTCCCGTACTTCAGCAGCGCCTCTTTGTAGGGGATGCGGACAAAAGGTGCCGAATCGATCGATCTTTCGGAAAACTCACTGAAAATAGTAGTAAGCAGGGTTTCGACGGCTGAAAAAATGTCCTCCTGCGTCACGAAAGCCATTTCGATGTCGATTTGGTAAAATTCACCGGGACTCCTGTTTGCCCGGGCGTCCTCGTCACGGAAACAGGGGGCGATTTGAAAATACCGGTCGAACCCGGAAACCATCAGCAGCTGCTTGAACTGCTGGGGCGCCTGAGGAAGGGCGTAAAACGACCCCGGGTGCAGCCTGGACGGAACGAGATAGTCCCGCGCTCCTTCCGGACTTGAAGCGGTCAAAATCGGGGTCTGCAGTTCGAGAAACTCCATTTTTGTCATCATTTCCCGAACCCGGGAAATGACCTTCGACCGGAAAACAATGTTTTCATGGGGCCTGCCGCGTCTAAGATCTACAAACCGGTATTTTAACCGGAGTTCCTCCGGTTCCTTGTCTTCGGGGAAGACACTGAAGGGAAGATGCTCGCACGCGCCGAGGACTTCGTAGGAACCGATAACGACTTCGATTTCACCCGTCTCGAGCCGCGGATTGACGGTCTCCGCGCCCCGAAGCACAACGGTACCGTCGATCCGCAGTACCGTCTCTTTCGGGAGATGGGAAATTGTTTCGTGGAAATCGGAACCGGGATGGCTTACCACCTGGGTAATACCGTAATGGTCCCGCAGATCGATGAACAGCACGCCGCCGTGGTCCCGCTTATTGTGGACCCATCCCGACAATCGTACCGTTTTCTCTACGTCACTGCTTCGCAACTCGCTGCATCGATGAGTTCTATACTGATGCATTGTTTCCGCCTTATGATATGTTTAATTTCTTCCCTAGTATTTCCCGGGCCAGCCGCGGGTCCGCCTTCCCGGCGGAGATTTTCATCACCCGGCCGACAAGAAAACCCAGGGGCTTCAGGTCCCCGTTTACAATCTGCTCCACCGCTTTGGCCTGGTTCGACAACACGGTGTCGACAATTTTTTCCAGCTCCCCGCTGTCCTGTATCTGTTCCCAGCCGTGCTCCCGCATCAGCGTTACCGGGTCCTTGTCCTCGGAAAAGAGTAATTCTATCATCTGTTTCCCGATTTTGCTATTGATTTTTCCTTCCGCTAACAGCATCGTGAATTCCGCGAACCGCCTCGGTGTAAGGCGGGAACCGGTAATCTGTATTCCGCCGCGGTTGCAGATTTTCTGAATATCCGCGCCGAGCCAGGCAGCGGCGGTTTTCGGATCGCCGCCGTTGTTCACCGCCTCTTCAAAAAAATCCGCCGTCTCCAGTTCCTCGCAAATAAACGATACATGTTCCTCCGGAAGCCCGTATTGAGACATCAGCCGTTCACGCCTGAGGTGGGGAAGCTCGACCAGACGGGACTCGACCTTTTCGAAAAATGCTTTGTCGGGCCTGAAGGGGGGCAAATCGGGTTCGGGAAAATAGCGGTAGTCCTGGGCATTTTCCTTCGACCGCATCGATTCGGTACTGCCGGCATCCGTATTCCACAGCCGGGTTTCCTGTACTATCGCTTCTCCCTGATCGAGCAGCCGTTTCTGCCTGCCGATTTCATAATTCAAAGCCTTTTTTACGAAACGGGAAGAATTGAGGTTCTTTACCTCCGTTTTTACTCCAAGCCCTTTCCCCCGCGGATTGATGCTGACATTTGCATCACACTTGAGGGACCCTTCTTCCATGTTCCCGTCGCAAACGCCGAGATACCGGACAATCCGGCGGAATTCCCGGATAAACTCCTCGGCATCTTCCCCGCTTTCCATGTCCGGATCGGTAACGATTTCCAGTAGCGATGTTCCCGCCCGGTTGTAGTCGAGATAGGAATAGGCGCCTTCATGGACCATCTTTCCCGCGTCTTCCTCCAGATGCACGTCGTGGATACCCACCCGTTTTTTTACGCCGCCGAGGCTGAGCTCAAGGAACCCTTCCGTGCCGACGGGGGAATGAAACTGGGAAATTTGATAATTCTTCGGCATGTCGGGATAAAAATAATTTTTCCTGTCGAAAAAGGTATGCTCCGCCGGACTGCAGTGTAAAGCCCGTGCAACGAGATAGGCCATCACCATTGCCTCCTCGTTCAGCGCCGGGAGCGCGCCCGGGTATCCCATACAGACCGGACAGATGTTTGTATTCGGTTTGTCTCCAAACTGCGCTTTACAGCCGCAGAACACCTTCGTTCGTGTAAGGAGGCGGATATGAATTTCCAGACCGATAAACGTCTGATACACCGTCAACTCCACTCCGGCGGAACGCCGGGACATACGGCAGCGGGGACGGCCTTATGCCATTTCTCCGCGGCCTGGAACAACAGCCGCTCTTCAAAGGGCGGCGCCAGCAGCTGCATTCCCACGGGCAGTCCGTTTTCGACGATAACGGGAAAGGCCAGTGCCGGAATTCCCGCTAAATTGGCAGAACCGGTATAATTGTCCGCCAATTTCTGCTGCAGCGGCGTCATTCCGGCAGATCCATGCAGAAAAGCATTGGTGGGAAAAACCGGCTGCAGTATAAGGTCGACATCCCCGAAGGCGTGCTCGAAACCCTGCCGAATTGCAGTCCTGATTTTCTGGGCACGGATGTAATACTGGTCCTGAAAACCGGACCTGAGCACGTACGTCCCGAGAAGGACCCGCAGCTTCACCTCGTCGCCGAATCCTCTGCTTCTGCTTCCCACGAGCATCTCTTCGTAACTCTCCCCGAAATTGTCCCGCGGGCCGTACCGGATACCGTTGTACCGCGCCAGGTTGGCGCTCGCTTCCGCCGTGGCAATGGTATAGTAGGCATACACGGTATACTCGAGGGCAGGAATGTCGATCTCACTGACGGTGTATCCTAAGTCCTGCAGTTTCCAAATACTTTCCCGGTACCCCTTCATGACATCATCCCGCAGGTCGAGTATCGATTCGGGAAGGACCCCGATCCGCGTTACCTCCCGTTCAACTCCGGCCGGCTCATATGGCAGAGAGGAGTGGTCCATCGGGTCCTGTCCTTTGATAACATCGAAGGCCTCCCGGACCATTTCCGGTTTTGCGGCGAGAATGCCGATTACCTCGAGGGACGAGGCATACGCAGTCAGACCGTACCTGGAAACGCTTCCGTAGGTGGGTTTCAAGCCGTAGACCCCGCAGAAAGCAGCCGGCTGGCGGACCGATCCGCCGGTATCGGACCCTAAGGCAAAGGGGACGAGTCCCGCGGCAACCGCGGCGGCGGAACCGCCGCTGGAGCCTCCCGTTACCCGGCTGCTGTCCCAGGGGTTTGAAGCCGCCCCGAAGGCCGAATTCTCATTTGATGATCCCATACCGAACTCATCGAGGTTTGTTTTCCCGACAACCCGGGCGCCGGCATCCTGCAGTTTCCGGACCGCTGTGGCCGTGTACGGGGACCGCAGTCCCTTCAGGATGTTCGATCCGCAGGTGAGATTGAAACCGCGGACAGCAATGTTGTCTTTCACGGCAAAGGGAACATCCCGCAGCAGGTCTCCGGAACCGGTACCGCCCTCGTTTTGTCCGCCGGGATCGAACTGGATAAACGCGTTGATCCGCTCATCCCACTCCCGTACATACGAGGCATACAACTGCATTTGTTCCGTATCCGAATAGATACGTTTCCACTTCGCCAAATAGTTTTTCATCTTTTCAATATCAATTTCGGCGCGCGAGGCCGCTAGAGGATCCTTGGAATTGTAATAAAACTTTCATCCCTCTCCGGGGCGTTTTCCAGAATTGCATCGGCACTATTCTCCGGATTTTCCCGGTCTTCCCGTGTCCGGTTCCGCTTGAGCAGCGCGTGCGTCGTCGGTTCAAGCCCGTCAACGTCAATCTCTTTCATTTTTTCAAAATATTCGAGTATTTGGGAGATTTCCGCCCCCAGCCTGGCTTTGTCATCGTCGGACAGTTCCAGCCGTGCCAGTTCCGCGGTTGTGTAGAGGTCATGAATATCCATATAGAGCACAATACCTGCTCCGGTATTGCGTGTCAAGATAAGGATAATTATTTGACTTGAGATAGATTTAGACGTATTATTGTCTACAATAAAAAGAAAATCTCTACTCGAATATTCCAAGGAGAAAAAGTGATTAAAAAAATTTTTCCGGCAATCCACTTTTATGACCAGGATTTTGTAGATTTATACGAAAAAACATGGGCATGGCTACAGGATTTTTGGAAAAAAGGGACGAAGCGGAACGGTTTTACCCAGAAATATTTTACTTATCCGGACAATACAACAATTCTTCAGTATGATACCATTCTCTCCACCTTTTTCCTCGTTTACAGCAACCGGCATTATCCGGTGGTACCGCTTTTGGAAAATTTTTACGCCAAACAGGAAGAAAACGGTGCAATACGGGGAGAATATTCCGAAAGTACGGGCAAACCGATATTGACCGAAGAGAACCCCGAAGGAATTCATCCCCCGCTTTTCTCCTGGGCGGAATATAACATTTATCATAAAATCGGGCAGAAAAAACGGATTAAAGAATTGATGCCGATCCTGGAAAAATATTGTTCCTGGATTGAGGAAACATTTAAGCAGGAAAACGGACTCTACGCCGTACCGCCCGCCGCAACGATGACTCCGAACGCCCCGAGGAAACGCGCGTACTATCCTGTCGATTTTAACGCGCAGATGGCGATAAACGCCCTGTATCTCTCCGCCCTCGGCGATATTCTAAACGATAAGGAAATCAGCTTCCGGTACAAAAAGAAGTACTTTTCCATTAAAACGAGAATCAATTCCCTCATGTGGAATGAGGAAGACGGTATCTATTACGACCTGGACAAGCGGGAACAGCAGTTCGGAGTTAAAAGCATTGCCGCTTTCTGGACGCTCTTAGCCGAAATTCCGAATGAAAACAAGGCAAATAAGCTTATCGACCATCTGAAGGACCCCGAGAGTTTCGGTACCGACAATCCCTTCCCCAGTCTTGCCGTTTCCGAGCCCTCTTTCGATAAAAAGGGAAAAGGGGCCCGGGGCAGCGTATATCCGTCGTATACCTTCATGGTCATAAAAGGTCTTGAAAAGTACGGCAGATACGATATCGCCAGGGAAAGCGCGATACGCCACCTTTACTACATTTTAGACACCCTGCATCCGGAAGGGAAAGAGAAGGGAAACGTATGGGAGGCCTACGCGCCGATGAATGAAGGACCGGCACAATGGACCAATCATCCGGATTTTCCGCGGCCCCTCTATCTGCCCTACGTCTGCCTCGCTTCGATAACGTTGATGATAGAAAACGTCGTCGGTCTGTACATAAGTCTGCCGCGGAAAACGGTTGACTGGATCGTACCGACCCTGGAAATTATGGGCATTGAAAATATGTCGTTAAAACGAAACATGATAACAATCCTGAGTAATAAAAGCGGAAGAGGCTGGGAAATACGCCTCGAATCGGAAAAACTGTACTACTTTACCATCAATATTCTCGGTGTAAAAAAGAAAACCCTGCCGATCCCTTCCGGGAAATGTTCCATGCTGATCGACAAATTATAAGCACACGATACGGAAATGGGCTGGATAGGAAAAATAATCGGCGGTACAATCGGACTCATCATCGGAGGACCCATCGGCGCTGTAGCCGGAGCGGTCCTGGGGCACGGAGTAGACGTCCACCGGGACCAAACAGGCCGTTCCCGGGGTCTCCTCGGCGGGGCGTCCACCCGGCAGCAGGCGCAGCTGACCTTTTTTGTCGGTGCATTTTCCATGCTTGCAAAACTGGCCAAGGCGGACGGAACGGTCCACCGGGAGGAATTGCGGGAGGTGGAAAATTTTATTTCCCGGGACCTCCGCCTCGATCCGAACAGCGCGCGGATTGCCAGAGAAATATTTGACACCGCCCTGGTATCGAATGACCGGTTTGAAGATTTCGCCGGACAGTTTTACGGACAATTCCGAAACCAGCCCCAAATCCTCGAACTGATGATCGATGTTCTTTACCGGGTCAGTGCGGCGGACGGCCGTCTCTCCGCGGAGGAAGAGCGCCTCATTCGGACGGCGGCGGGCATTTTTTCGATGAGCAGCACGTATACTGAAAGGATTAAAAACCGCTATGTCTATACCGACGAAACGGCTTATGCCGTATTGGGATGCTCCTCGTCAGACAGTAACGAAGTAATAAAAAAAGCCTACAAACAACTCGTTTTTGAATATCATCCCGACACGGTCGCGTCAAAAGGCCTCCCCGAAGAGTTTACCGAATATGCCAATACCAAATTTAGAGAAATACAGGCGGCATATGAAAAAATCCGAAAAGAACGGAATTTTTAATCGGCGGTTTGTTCCTTTTTTTTCAGGGGCTGCTTCACAATTCGGGGAAACCGGGTCCGAAAAAGGAAAAACAGTCCTAATGCCATAATAAGCCCGTAAAATGCAAAAATGAGGCGGTATGACAGCCCTCCGAGCATTTCCAGCCGGTCCAATAATATACCGCTGACAACAGGCAGTCCCGCGCTGAAGGGCAAAACGAGGACCGGGGCCGCCGAAAAATAGAGCGTGGCGTCTTCCACCCCGGTAATCCGTTTGACCGCGGGAGGGTACCCCAGCGTGCGGATTCCCCTGGCAAAACCCAATAAAAAACTTACCAGCAGAAAGACCGGAAGCGACTGAAACGTAACCAGCAGTATAAGTCCGGAAAAAGATGCAATTTTTCCGGTCAGGAATTTACCTTTAAGCTGGAGAACATTGAGCCATCCGAAGATAAAATGCACCGTCAGGTGTCCCGCGTACATGCATGCCACAAAGAGGCCGGAGGCGGCCGCCGCCGTTATACCGCAATGTTCCACCGCGTAATTTGCATAGAATGAAATAATTCCGATAACGGCAAATGTTTCAATGTCGCTTGCCAAATAGCGGAGAAAATTCTTGTTGCTGAATATTGTTTTTCCCGCGTGCACAAGATGTCTGAAAAAATTTTTCTGTTTCGGCGATGATACTGTCGTATCATCCACCTCACGGGTAACCAAATACAGCAGGGTGCCGATGATAAACGATATTCCGACGGCAAGAAAAATAAAACCGGCGGCCTTCGGGTCCATGGAGTGTTTCCTGACTGTACCGAGAATAAGAAAACTGCTTAACAGTCTGGCGGCGCTCTGGGTGAACATGATAACCGCCATTGCCCGGAAAATCTGTGCTTCCGAAAACAATTTAACCAGATAATTCTGCCACACCGGTAAAATCAGCCCTATCCCCAGGGAAAACAGACCGTACATCACTAAAAAGAGCGGCAGCGTCCCGGGTCCGCTGCCGGAAAGGACCAATACCAGTCCGAATACCGGAATGGGAAGGGCGCCATACAGGTGAGTAATAACAATCACCCGCCGCTTATTTGGCAAGTGGCCCGTTAAATACCCGGACAGCAGCCCGAATACCGAAATGCCGAGAAAGAAAAAGGTCGGCACCAGACCGACAACAAGGCTGGAAGCGCCTAAATTACGTAAAAAGACCTGCAGAAAGGTGGATTCCATAACCACCGGCATGCCGATGCCCCAGAAAAATTCTCCGCCGGCCGCCGCGGCGGCGTTCCGGGAAAAATAGCCGTCTTTTACCGTATCATTTCCGTGTTGCAGCATATGTGTAGTCCCGATGTTTACGTATAATCAAATTATTCCTTTCTCCGGAGTCAGCTCGGATAAATCCGCGAACACAGCCATTCAGCATAGGGTCCAAACAGCAGCGGCACCTCTCTGCCGCCGTACAGCTCCGCAAGCTTTTCCGATACGGCACTCCTCCGGTACGGGACACCTTGCAACTGTTCGCTAAGTTCTCGGTACTCCGCAAAATCGGCGGGGACCGGGTGTTCTCCCGGCCCTGCTTCAAGCTGAATTTTTTCAATGATGCAGTGCCTGGTCTGCAGGGTGGTCATGACCCGGTACGGCCCGTTTTCCCAGGACCCTAGTTGGGTAAAAGGAGGAGTTTTCCCGAATATCCATTCCCAGCCGCGGTATTCATGATACGCCGCCCGCACCGTATCTATCCGCAGGGCCTCATCCTCTGAAATGTCCAAACTGCCGGTGAACCTCCCTGCTTCCGGTAAATAGCCGCCGGTCTCCGCCGCAAGCCGATATTCACCGGCTACAGCCCCGATAAGTGCCTCATGATCGATCAACGGGCATGCCTCGGACAAGTTGATGACCGGAGCAGGCACGGAAGGGATTCCTTTGGCATCGCTGAATACCGCCGTCCCCGAAAGGTAGCCGTACAGCTGCCGTGTATCTCCATGATGAAGGAGTGTTCCGTGATGAATTACTTTCCGTGCCGATTTTTTAAAGGCGCTTCCGGAAAACTTTTTACCCGCCAGATACAGATCATTCCGTTCCGTCCGTTCCGCCGTTATTCCGAATTGTTGAAGGGCCTTCATAATTACCCGGTAATGGGCATCTAGATTGTACAGTTCCGCGGGAACAATAAACGAATAGTTTGTATTCCCGAAGTCATGATAGACAGTTCCGCCGCCGCTCTGCCGCCGCAGGAGGGGGACATTGTCCTTCAACAGGTTTTCCACCTTACATTCCAGCCAGGGGTTTTGAAACCGGCCGATTACAACCGATTTCCTGTTTCGGGAAAGAAACAGAACGCACCGCTTCGACGGCAGGTCCTGATAAATCCAGTTTTCGATGGCCAAATTGAGATACGGATCGGAAGAGCGGGAAATGTAAATTAAATATTCAGCGGTAGGCATTGAGAGTCCGGCAGTTAGTCCTCAAACTTTTCCAATACCTTGCGGACTTCTTCTACTTTCGACTGCATAAGCGCGTCATCCCGGCCCTCCACAACAAGGCGGAGATATGGTTCGGTATTCGACTGACGCACATTGAACCACCAGTCGGGAAACTCGATCCGGTAGCCGTCAAAATCGTACAGCGCCGACGGTTCTTCTTTGCCGGTAAAAACGGATTTCAACTCTTCCATCGCCTTCTGCTTTTCCCGGATATGAAAATTAATCTCCCCCGAGTAGGCATACGGGTTGACCGCGTCGATGAGTTCCGACACCTTTTTCCCCTTTTTCTTCATGCGTGAAACAACGTTCAACACCAGAATTGCCGCCAGCATGCCGGAGTCGCAATTGTAAAAATCCCGAAAATAGTAGTGTCCGGCCAGTTCCCCTCCGTAAATTGCACCAAGTTCCCGAAGTTTTACCTTCGCGTAAGCATGGCCTACCTTCCACATGCGCGGAACGCCGCCAAGTTGTTCAATATATTCGGCAACTCCTCTGGAGGTCCTGATATCGTGCAGGACAGGCCCTGATTCCCGTTCTAAAAAGTAGTGCCCGAGAATGCCGATCATCACATCCGGAGAAATAAACCTCCCCCGCTCATCCACGAACATCACCCTGTCGGCATCTCCGTCAAAAATAATACCGATGTCCAGTTTTTTATCTTTCACCAGCTTCATTAAATCCGCGGCGTTCTCTTCAATCAGCGGATTCGGTTCATGGTTGGGAAAGGTACCGTCGAGGGTATCGTACAAGTATTCCGGGGCATCACCGAATATTTCCTTAACGAGAATCGACGCCATACCGTTAGAACAGTCAATTCCCATGGCAACTCCGGTGAAATCAATCCAGCTCTTTAAAAACTTTACATATTCATACAGTATTTCAAAGGGTTCAACAGCCCCCTTACAGGAGGCGGGGTGCGCCTTTCCGGTATGAATGAGCTTTTCCAATTCATTCAGCCCCGATTCATACCCAACCGGCACGGCTTCCGCTTTGGAGACCTTCAAGCCGTTATATTCGGCGGGGTTGTGGGAAGCCGTTATCTGTACGGAGGCGGGAAAGTTATATTTCGCCGTTCCCCAGTAAATCATGGGTGTCGTTGCAAGGCCGGCATCATACACTTCCGCGCCGTAATCGTTAATCCCTCTGCACAGGGCGTCGTGCATTTCAACCGAAGATTCCCTGGCATCCCGCCCGATGAGGACTTTGTCCGCTTTCAGCAGTTTCGGCAGAAAATATCCAGCCTTGTATATGTCCTCAGCGGTAAAATCTTTATTGTAAATACCCCGAATATCGTACGCTTTAAATCCTTTCATCATTTTCCCCATACCGATTATAACTTAAAATTGCATCTGTGTCTTTCCGTTTCTTCTCCCGGATTGTTGTATCGGCAGGATATCCCAGGGCAATACACAGGGCGATTTTCTTTTTTTTCGGAATTGATAAAAGTTTCTTCAGCTGTTTTTCATGAAACCAGCCGAGAATACAGGTGCCGACACCCTCGTGCGCCGCCTGCAGACAGAAGTTTTCAACCGCCATTCCCACATCCATCAGCTGGAACTGCATATTCCGCAGGGCCCCGCCGATTTGGGTAATGAGGTTCGGCCTTTCAGACAGTACCACCGCCATAGCGGCTGCATGTACGGTAAATTTATTAAAAGAAACAACGGGACTGAAGGTCTCCTCCGCCGCCTGCTTTACCACCCGCGGGTCATCCACAACAATAAAATGCCATGGCTGACAGTTATTGGCCGAAGGAGCTAATCCGGCGGCTTTAACACAGCGGTTGAGGACCTCCCGGGGCACCGGTTTGTCCGTGTATTTTCGGACACTTTGACGGATATGAACAAGTTGAAACAGCGTATCCTCCATTTCGTTCCCTTATCCCGGAGGCCACTGCAGCCGGCGTCCGCCGAGAATATGCGCGTGCATGTATTCTACCGTCTGCTGACCGTCTCTTCCGTTGTTGATGACAATACGGTAACCGTCATCCTCCAGCCCTAATTCGGCGGCTATAAACGATACTTTTTGAAAAAAAACCGCGACGTCCTCTTTCGGGGTATGTTTCAGTTCGGCAAACCTGCCCACCTTCTTTTTCGGAATAACCAGAACGTGCACCGGCGCCTGGGGTTCGATATCTTTGAATGCGTATACATCATCATCTTCATACACAGCTTCCGACGGGATCTCTTTATCTCGTATTTTGTCGAAAAGTGTCCGTTCTTCCATATCAACCTCCGTTATTCACGTAAATGAAGTTCAGTTCTCCCCAGAAGAGACCGGGACAGTGTCAATGAACCGGCATACTCCAAGTCTCCGCCAACGGGCAGCCCTGAAGCCAATTTTGTAATTTTAACCTCTTTGTCTTTCAGCATTTTAACAATATACAGTGCCGTCGTGTCTCCCTCAACGGTAGGATTCAAGGCAAGAATTATTTCACCTACATCGTCCCTGCTTCCCCGGTGCAGCAGTTTCCCGATGCTCAGCTCCTTCGGGCCGATGCCGTCAATAGGAGAAATAATTCCTCCGAGCACATGGTAGACACCGTTATACTCACGTGTCGATTCAATTACATACACATCCTGCGACTGTTCCACAACGCATATGGTGGAATGGTCCCGCCCCGGGTCGGCACAAATCGGACAGGGGTCCTTTTCGGTATAAGAACCGCACTCGGAACAGGCAATAATTTTGTCCCGTAAACTCGAAATGCTGCTTCCGAGAGATGAAAGATAATTCTGGTCCTGTTTGAGAAGAAAATACGCGATCCTGGCCGCGCTTTTTCTTCCGATACCGGGCATTTTTGAAAGATGTTTGATGAGGACCTCGAGGGTGTTCACGTACCGCTACATTCCTAAAAGACCGGGCGGCAGCTGTACGCCGCCGGTAAGCGAAGACATTTCTTCCTGCAGTTTTTCTTTTACCTTCGACGATGCGTCGATACAGGCCGCCTGAACGAGATCTTCGAGCATGCCGATGTCTTCCGGGTCGACCGCTTCAGCATCGATGTGCACATTGAGCACCGTCATTTGTCCGTTCATCTCAACCGACACCATGCCTCCTCCGGCCGCGCCGGTAACACGGATTGCCTTCACTTTATCCTGCATTTCACTCATTTGAGACTGAATATTTTGAAAATTTTTAAACATATCCAGAGGATTCATATCAACCTCCCTCCACTATTTCGCCTTTAAACACTTTTTTTAATACTTCCACCTGTTCATCGTGCCGTATTTGGTCCTTCGGGTTTTCCGAGACCTTACTCGTTTCTATTTTAATCGAAACCTGCCTGCCGATGACCTCCTCGGCAACCGCCGCGACTGTTTGTATGTCCTCCCGGACACTATTCGCAGCGTACGCGGTGGGAAAATAAATTGTAAGGGTATTGTCCGTCAATTCCGTCTGTTTCACTTTCGACAGTACTGATGACAGCGCGACCTTCGTTTTCTTTACCCTGCTGATAATATCATTCCACGGGACCTCCTCAACGGCGTCCGCGGCGGGACCTCCGCTTTCATGTTTTCCGTCTGTCCGTGTTTCTTGTTCTACCGCCGTTCCTTCATCAATCACCCCGCCGCTAATAAGCTGCTGTTTCATCGCATACAGTTCCCGGACAAGTGTTGTATTGGACAAATACTGTTGCAGATTCGACAATTTGCTGATTACCAGTTCCAATTCATAGCGCGGGCTCAAGGAAAACCGGATATTTCGAAACAGTTGAAAGAGCTGCTGCACTGCAAATTCCAACTGTTCAGCTGAAAAGATCTCCACACATTTTTGGGAAAACCCTTCCGGAGCATATCCCAAAACAGCCTGCCGGCGGATACCGGCTTGAATAAAAAGAAGATTGCGGAAATATTCGGTAAGATCAATGACAAACTGCTCTACGGAAACACCGCTTTGCAGAATTTCATTTACTTTTTCGAGACTGTTTTGAACATTTCCCTCCGCGAAAATCTCGGCTAATTCATTTATTCGTTCGAACCCGACAAGCCCTAATTTGTCCCGGATAACGGCTATTGTTATTTCCTCTTCGGAAAAAGCTACAACCTGATCATACAATGTGTAGGCATCACGCAGGGACCCGGTTGATTCCTTCGCAATCCAGTACAGAGCGTCTTTCTCCGCCTTCATTTCTGTTTCAGCGGTTATTTCTTCCAATTTTGCAACAATCGCGTCCGCCGGGATCAGCCGGAAATTGAACTGCTGACACCGGGAGCGGATTGTAGCCGGGACTTTATGTATTTCCGTCGTCGCGAAGATAAAAACGATGTACGGCGGCGGTTCTTCGATGGTTTTCAGCAGCGCGTTAAAGGCGCTGTTCGACAGCATGTGTACCTCATCGATGATATAGATCTTGTACCGCAAGCTGTTCGGAGCAAAGAGGACTTCGTCTTTTATTTCCCGTACATCGTTGACCGAGGTATTCGAGGCTCCGTCAATTTCAATAACATCCAACGAAACACCCTTTGCAATTTCGGTACAGCAGGTACAGTCTCCGCAGGGCGTATCGGTAGGACCTGTTTCACAGTTCAGCGCTTTCGCCAATATCCGGGCGGCGGATGTTTTTCCCACGCCTCTGGGGCCTGAAAACAGGTAGGCGTGGGCTATTCTCCCGCTTGTTATGGAATTTTTCAGGGTGGAAACAACAAATTCCTGCCCGGTTAATTCGTCAAATGTTTGCGGCCGTTTTCTTGTTGCTGTAACTTCGTAAGACATATTTATTTACTTTTGAAAAAATCCCCCTTAGCTCCAGTCAAGCCGATTACATCTCATAGATAAATCACTTACCGCTGCTTCCTTCCGGACCTGACGGATTTAGGTAACTATCCATAGCGCAGGACCTGACCTTCAACGCTAAAGGGGAAAATCCGGAGAGAGAGGGATTCGAACCCTCGGTATCCGGGTAGGATACATACGCTTTCCAAGCGTACACCTTCGGCCTCTCGGTCATCTCTCCTAAAACCTCTTTCATTTCCCGCATCTCGGAGAGAGAGGGATTCGGCTTCCTCTCGCAGCCGTCCTGGCTGCTCGATCCAGCCCGCCTCGCTCACTGCCGCCGGCCTCCTGCCGGCTTTTCCTCGCACCTGCTCGGCGTTCAACCTGGTCGGAAGCTTCGCTTCCTGCTCGGTCATGCATCCGTGCTCCTTTCGAATCCACTCTCGTTTCGGAGAGAGAGGGATTCGAACCCTCGGTACTCATAAGAGTACAACGGTTTTCGAGACCGCCCGATTCAACCGCTCTCGCATCTCTCCAAATATAGAACCGTGCCCAAGAGGACTCGAACCTCCGGCCTTTAGATCCGCAATCTAACGCTCTATCCAGCTGAGCTATGGGCACTCTTCTCGTGAAAAACGGAGAGGGAGGGATTCGGCTTTCCGTCACAAACCTCCTGTTTGTTCCTTCAAGCCCGCCTCGTTCGCTGGCGCCCGGCGTCCTGCCGGGCTTCCGGCCCTGAAGGCCGCGCTCTCTCGTTTCGAATCCACCTCTTGTGAAAAACGGAGAGGGAGGGATTCGAACCCTCGGTACCCGGATAGGATACAACTCCTTAGCAGGGAGCCCGATTCAACCGCTCTCGCACCTCTCCATACGGAAATATATCAGCTCGGAGAAGGTGGGATTCGGCTTTCCGTCACAAACCTCCTGTTTGTTCCTTCAAGCCCGCCTCGTTCGCTGGCGCCGGCCTCCTGCCGGCTTTTCCTCGCGTTCGCTCGGCGCTCTCTCGTTTCGAATCCACCTTTCTCAGCTCGGAGAAGGTGGGATTCGAACCCACGGAACCTCTCGGCTCAACGGTTTTCAAGACCGCCTCCTTCAACCACTCGGACACCTCTCCAGATACTTGTTGAAGTTACAATATACAAAGGGTCACTATGCTTTGTCAATTATCCGTTTGTTTCGATTCTTTTATGCTGATAACTAACAATAGTTTGCTGTCTTTTCTTCATTTTTCGTTGTATTATATACTACAAGGAATCCCTAATGAAAAC
>CAYTSI010000013.1:0-51179 GCA_964440465.1 uncultured Spirochaetales bacterium | reverse complement strand
AAAGCGCCCGACGGGAATCGAACCCGCATCTTCAGCTTGGAAGGCTGAGGTAATAGCCATTATACCACAGGCGCGCTGCTAATTAAAGAATATATAGCAAAAATCGGCGGAATGGTCAAGCAAGAGAGCGCTTGCACATTCGCCGGTTATCGGCTACATTGTTGCCATATATTATTTGGAAAGGATCGTGTAATGGGTATTAGGGGTGAAGTGTTCTCTTCCAAGGTCCCGTCGGGCAAACGTACCTATTTCTTTAACGTGAAAGAAAACAGGCACGGTGATTTGTTCTTAAATATCGTGGAAAGTAAAAAACAGGATGATACGAACTTTGAGCGCCATTCGATCATCGTTTTCCAGGAAGATATCGACCGTTTCTCCGAAGAATTTCAAAAGGCGCTGCAGTTTGTGCGGACGAACCGGAAAGAGAACAGCAGGGAATAACGCGTCAGTCCCGCCGTGTCTCGGCGAGCTGCTGAATGTCCCAGCCTGAAGGCTCCTGGTAAATCTTTAAACCGAATTCCGGCAGAACGGCCAGAATGTGGTCGAAAATGTCCGCCTGAATAGTCTCGTAGTTTGCCCATGCCTGGTCGCTGGAAAAAACGTACAATTCAATCGGCAGGCCGTTTTTCCCCGGGGGAAGCTGCCGTACGAGAAAGGTCATCTCCTTGTGGATTTTCGGATGATGCTTCAGATACTCCACTAAGTACATCCGGAAGGTGCCGACATTTGTCAGGTGCCGGCCGTTTATCAGGTCGCCCGGCTGCAGCCGAATCTCTTTATTGTATGCCTCTATTTCCGCCGTCTTTGTCTCGATGTAGTCGTGCAGATACCTGATATTTGTAAACTTCTCGATCATGTCCCGGGTGCAGAAGGTGATGCTCCGCATGTCGATGTTCACCGACCGTTTAATTCTCCGTCCTCCCGATTCCTGCATGCCCCGCCAGTTTTTAAATGAATTCGACACAAAAGCATAAATCGGAATAGAAGAAATCGTCTTGTCCCAGTTCTGTACTTTAATCGACTGTAAGTTGATCTCGATAACGTCCCCGTCGGCGCCGTATGACGGCATCTCGATCCAGTCTCCGAGTTTAATCATATTGTTTGCCGACAGCTGGATACTCGCTACCAGTCCTAATATTGAATCTTTGAATACGAGCATCAATACCGCGCTCAAGGCCCCGATTCCGCTGAGCAGGCCGAGGGGCGATTTGTTCAGCAGCGTGGTAACAATGAGGATGATGCTGATAAGGATAACGGCGATTTTTACAACCTGCACGTAGCCCTTAATCGGCCTCGATTTCGACACTTCGTAGGTGCAGTAGATGTCGTTTGCCGCGTTGAGAATCGCGTTGAGCACCAGCATGACGACCCCGATGATGTAGGCAATGGTAAAGCGCTGAACAATTTCGACCACGGCGTCCCGCTCCGGAAATGGTACCCGTATGAGAAAATAGACAACCAGCGCGGGGGCTAAATGAGACAGCTTTGTAAGAACTCCACGCTCGGCAATAATATCGTCCCAGGTCGTTTTTGTTTTCCGGACAACACCGTGGATTAATCGTATGATGACTTTTTTGGCAATGAGGTTCGCGAGGAACGCGACCACAAGCACGGCGATAACGATAGCCGCCTTCGCGAGAATAGCCGCGGCACGGTCCGTTAGTCCGATCTCGGAAAGTAAAGCAGCTGCAAAATCGTTCATTAGGCCCCTCCCGTTTTTATTTTCTCAAGCTCATCCCGAACAACCGCGGCTTCCTCGAATTCGAGGTTTTTCGCGTGTTCGAGCATCTTCGCTTCGAGTTTCCGTACAAGTTCCCGTTTTTCTTTCGGGATCATCAGATTGTAGGAATTCTTCAGCATGTCCACCGATACCATTTCGGTCTTCTTCCGCAGGTCTTTTTTCCGTATCAGAATATCGTGGATTGCCTTCGAAATCGTCGTCGGCGTAATTCCGTGTTTTTCGTTATAGGCCGTCTGGATCTGCCGGCGCCGCTCTGTTTCCCGGATCGCTTCCCGCATGGCATCTGACTCCCGGTCGGCATACATAACGACCGTCCCGTTGACGTTTCTTGCCGCCCTTCCGATTGTCTGAATAAGCGAAGTCGCGCTCCGTAAGAACCCGATTTTGTCGGCGTCCAAAATTGCAATGAGGGACACTTCCGGCAAATCGAGCCCCTCCCGCAGCAGGTTAATTCCCACCAGCACGTCAAAGGCCCCTTCCCTCAGTTCCTTCAAGATTTCCACCCGCTCGATAGTTTCGATGTCGGAATGCAGATAGCGTACCTTGCAGCCAAGGTTCGAGAGGTAATCGGTAAGGTCCTCGGCCATTTTCTTTGTCAGCGTCGTTACGAGCGTTCGTTCGTTTGCCGCAATCCGCTTCTGTATTTCGGCGTAGAGGTCTTCAATCTGTCCCCCGGTACCGCGGACTTCAATCCGCGGATCTAAAAGACCGGTCGGCCGAATAATCTGTTCCACCACCCGAACCGATTTATCAAGCTCCTCCTCCTTCGGCGTGGCGCTTACACAGATGACTTTGTCCAGAAGGTTTTCAAATTCACTGAATACGAGGGGACGGTTGTCCAAAGCGGAGGGAAGTCTGAACCCGTGGTCCACTAAGGACTGTTTTCGCGACCTGTCCCCTTCGTACATTCCCCGGACCTGCGGGATGGTAACATGGGACTCGTCGATAAAGGTGAGGAACTCCTTCGGGAAGTAGTCGATCAGCACCGCGGGGCGTTCTCCTTCCTCCCTGCCGCTTAAATGGCGGGAGTAGTTTTCGATCCCCGGACAGTAGCCCATCTCCCGGAGCATCTCCAAATCATACTCGGTCCTGCTCCGTAAGCGCTGCGCCTCCACCAGTTTATTTTCCCCAAGCAGCCGCGCGTGCCGTTCCTCCAGTTCGTCCCGGATACGCGAGCTTGCACGGTAAATGTGGTCCTCGGGCATAACAAAGTGCTTCGCCGGGTAAATGGAAACCTCATCCCGCTCCTCCAGGGTGTTTCCGCTTACCGTATCAATACGGCGGATCCGCTCGATGGTGTCCCAGGAAAATTCGACCCGGTACGCTTCTTTCAGATACGCGGGAAATATTTCCATAACGTCGCCTTTAATCCGGAAACATCCCCGGGTCAGGACCGGATCGTTCCGTTCATACTGCAGGGTAATCAGTTTCCGCGATAAGGCCTGAATGTCGATTTCAAGGCCCCGGCGGAGGTCGATTTTCATATCATGAAAGGAGGACGGGCTGCCGAGGCCGTAAATACAGGAGACGGTGGCAACCACAATAACGTCTTTCCTGTCCATGAGTGCTGACGTCGCCGACAGACGCATCCGGTCAATTTCATCGTTAATAGAGGCGTCTTTTTCGATATAGAGGTCCTTCGAAACGACATAGGCCTCGGGCTGGTAATAATCGTAGTAGGAAACAAAGTATTCAACCGCGTTTTCCGGGAAAAAATCGGTAAACTCCCGGTAGAGCTGCGCGGAAAGGGTTTTATTGTGGGAGATGACAAGGGTCGGCTGCTGCACCTGTTCGATTATCTTTGCCATGGTATAGGTCTTGCCGGAGCCGGTGACCCCCTTCAGGGTCTGGAAACGGCCGCCGTCTATGATGCCCGCGGAAAGTTTTTCAATGGCCTGTCCCTGGTCGCCGGCTGGTCCGTACGGGGAGACAACTTTGAAATCCTGCATTTCTCCCGCCCTACTCTATTTCGTACCGCTCGGAGCGTTCCGAGAGTTCAACGGCAAAAGTCTTTCGGCTCTTTCCCCGGAGGACCGTCACCTCCACCGTTTCTCCCGGCTTGTTGTCTTCTAAGGCGTTGTACAGGTCGGTCCAGCTCGTTGTTTCCATGCCGTCGACGGAAACAATGATGTCTCCGCCTAAATAGATGGTGGACCTGCCGTAGCGGACCGGGTCCTCCCCCCCCCGAATTCCCGCCTTATCGGCATTGCCCCCTTCGATGACCCGGGAAACCAAAAGCCCCTCGTCTACCGGCAGTTTCGCGTACCGGACAAGTTCGGGAAACAGCTGCACGATAACCACATCGATCCAGCCCCGTTGTACACTGCCGTAGCGGATTAAATCGGGGACAACCCGTTTCGCGCTGTCGACCGAAACGGCGAAACCGATTCCCACGGACCCGCCGGTGGGACTGTAGATCATCGTGTTGATGCCGATCATCTCCCCTCTGGAATTGATAAGCGGCCCGCCTGAATTGCCGGGGTTGATGGAAGCGTCGGTTTGAATCATGTCCCGGATAACAATCTTTTTGTCGTTCCGTACCGGGCGGCCGATGCCGGAAACAATGCCGGTTGTCAAAGTCCGGTCGTAGCCGAAGGGGTTTCCGATTGCAAGGACCTTTTGGCCCACTTTCAAGTCCTTCGACGACCCCATCGGAATGACCGTCAAATTGAGGCCGCCGGGGTCGAATTTGACCACCGCGAGGTCGTTTTCCGAATCGGTGCCGATGACCTCACCTTTGTACTGTTTTCCATTGTAAAGATTGACAAGCACCTCGTAAGCGTTTTCAACCACATGGTTATTCGTAAGGACATATCCGTCATCACTAATAATCGACCCCGAGCCGCTTCCCCCCTCACGGGGGACCGGTTCGAAGAGGAGGTTCATTGCCATCACTTTCGTTGTAATGTTTACAACCGCCTTGTTCAGGCGTTCGTATATCCGGATGTTCTCGAGTTCCTCTTCGCTGTAGATGGCCGATGAGGACTGCACCGGGACAATTTCGGTTTCCGTCCTGTCTGAAAAATCGAACTCGTCGATAACAGCCTGCTGCCCCGCGGCGGGGGCGTCTTTTCCCGAAAAGCTGAACAGTCCGAAGCCGAAGGCCGCTAATAAAACGACAAAAAGGGACGCGGCGGCAACCAGAACAATCTGTCCTTTCGTGTAGAATTTCACAGGTGCTTCTCCATAGGACCAATATACCGAAACAGCCGCCGATTGTCGATACGTTCGTTAAAACCGCTCGCTCCAGAAATAGTCCCCGTCGCCGTACCGCCTGTGCTGTACCGCTTCAAACAGATGTTCCCTGCGTATCTGTTCCTCTCCCGCCAAATCCGCGACGGTCCGGGCAATTTTTAAAACGGAATGACACGCCCTCGATGATAAACCGAGCTTAGCAACCGCCTTCCCGAAACCTTCCCGCGCCTCATCCGTTAAGGCGCAGAATGTGTTGATACTGCCCGCGGGGACCCTGGAATTCGAATTGAAGGGAAGCCCGCGGTACCGCTCCCGCTGAATTCTTCCCGCCTCCAGCACCCTCCCGCGGACCGTCTCGCTTGTTTCTCCGGAAGGAGAAAACATCGTTTCAGGGCGTACCGGTTCGATGGGCACCCGGAGATCGATCCGGTCCATCAGGGGGCCGCCGATTTTTTTCCAGTATCCCTCAATTTCCGGAACACTGCACATGCACACCTTGTCGTCCCGTCCCAAATTGCCGCAGGGACAGGGATTTGCCGCGAGAATAAGCTGAAACTCCGCCGGGAACCAGTAATTGCTCGAAGCGCGGGCAATGGAAACCTTCCCCGCCTCCAAAGGTTCCCGCAGGCTCTGGAGAATACTTTTTTTAAATTCCGGCGCTTCGTCCAGGAAGAGCACCCCCAAATGGGCGAACGAAATTTCCCCGGGCTTCAGTTCCTTTCCGCCGCCGATAATCCCCTCCTGGCTGGCGGAATGATGGGGCATACGGAAGGGGGGCCTGGTTACGAGTCCCGTATCCGGGGGGAGTTTCCCCGCGATGCTGTAGATTTTCGTTACTTCGATTGCCTGTACGTCAGTCAGGGAGGGGAGGATCGAGGGAAACCTCCGGGCGGCCATGGTTTTCCCGCTCCCCGGCGGGCCGAACAGGAAAATGTTGTGCCTCCCCGCGGCGGCCACCTCCATTGCCCGTTTTAAGACAGCGTGGCCCTTGATGTCCGAAATGTCTTCGCATGGGCCCGGACCTTCTCCACGCTCGCCGGTTTCATTCCGCGGTCCGGCAGAGCGGCAGCTATTCCGCGCTTCTCCTCCCCGCCCCGCTGCGACACGCGCTGCTTGGCGCAGGTCCGCGACCCCGAGAATGGTACAGCAGCCCGGTGTTTCCGCTTCGCGCCTGTTTTCCTCCGGCACCATAACATGGCGTATCCCTTTTTCCGCTGCCTTTAACACCGCGGCAATAATACCGGGCACCGGCCGAACCGCCCCGGACAGATTGAGCTCTCCGATTACCATCATTTCATGCCGGCCCGGCACTTCAGCGGAAATTTGTCCCGACTGTATCAGTACGGCGAGAGCAATCGGCAAATCGAAGGACGCCCCCTCCTTCCGCACCCCCGCCGGGGAGAGATTAATAAGCACCCGTTCCTGGGGAAAGGAAAAACCGGTGTTCCTCAGGGCGGCGCGCACCCGTTCCCGGGCCTCCTTTACCGCGCCGTCCGGAAGCCCTACAAGATCGAAACCGGGGATCGTTCTGCGCAGGTCCGCCTCGACGGCAACCAGTTCGCCTTCAAAACCAACAGGGACAAAACCGAATATTTTCATAAGAACCTCCGTCTAGTACAACGGAGAATTCTCGATTCCTGATTTTAAATTTGATGATTTTTTATTACTTTTTGCACTAAAAGGTCACATTTTTCGTTATTTTCGGTCCCGGCGTGCCCCCGCACCCACATCCAGCGGGGCGTACACCTGTCGGAAAGCTCTTGTAAGCGGACCCAGAGGTCTTTGTTTTTTACCGGTTTTTTCGCGGCGGTTTTCCAATTGTTTTGTACCCAGGAGTGGATCCATTCCGAAATTCCCTTCTGGACGTATTGAGAATCGGTGTATATCGTCATCTCTTTTCCCGCCGCCGCTGCCGCGGAATCAGCGCCGCGGCCCCGTTCCTCCGCGTATTCGAGGGCGCGGATGACCGCGGTAAGCTCCATCCTGTTGTTCGTTGTTTCAGCTTCAAACCCGCTCCGTTCAACACGGTGTCCCTCATCCGTATAGATAAATGCCCATCCCCCGGGGCCGGGATTACCGTGGCAGCCGCCGTCGGTGAATATCTGAACACCGTTGTGTTTTCTCTCCGTACGCATTATATTCATAGTATAGAAGGAGCCGCGTATGAACAATACCGTTATAAGGTTTGTTTTGTTGATTATTGTTACAGCTTTTCCCGCGTTCCCGGCTTTTTCCCGGGAAAAACCGGAATTCGATTTTAACCTGGATGTCGGCATCGGGGCGCGGACATTTAACGAAGGTGAGGAACAGGTAACGTATCAGAACCTCACCCTCGCGCCCGCCTTTACCATCGGCAGGTTCGGCTTCGGCCTTTCTCTCAACATCAATTTTACCTTTACCGGAGGTGATACAAACGACCGGTTTGTTATCCGGAGGGACGACTGGGTCATCGATTCTCCCGACGAATTTTTGCCGGTCTATCTTCCGAAGATCAAATTCATCCGCTGGGCTGAAAAAGGGGCCCCCCTCTATGTCTATTTCGGACAAATAGAAAACGGCACCCTCGGCAACGGCTTTATCATGTCCGGATATACCAACACCCAGTTTCTGCCGGAACTGCCGGTCTTCGGGCTCAGTTTCGACATGGACGGGGAACTGTACAAGTTTCCCTACACAGGAATTGAGACTTTTGTCGGGAACCTGGGCATTTTCGACGTCATGGGAGGCCGTTTTTACCTCCGGCCCCTTTCGTTTATTGAAAACTCTTTTGTCCGTGAGCTGCAGCTCGGCGTTACCGTCGCCGGGGACCGTTTGCCCTTGTATTACCTCCCCGACGGCGACGTCGACGGAGACGGTGCCGCGGATACCGCTGTTCCGGTCCTTATTATCGGTACCGATTTTCGCTTACCGATACTTTCCGGGGAAAACTTTACCCTTTCAACGTTCGGAGATCTCGTTTTTGAAAACTTGGCGAAGGGGGGGATGCTCGGCGTCGGCGGGGAAATTTTTAAGATGGTCCCCTACCGGGCCGAAATTCGATTTATCGGAACAGGCTTTATTCCCGTCTATTTCGACGAAACCTACGACCTGTTCCGGGCAGACAAATATCTCCTTCTTTCCGGTACGGAAAAAACTCCCGCGCATATCGGCTGGTTTCTCAGCACCGGCATTACATTGTTTGAAGACAGAATAATCTTTCTCGTTTCAGCCGACGGACCTTTCGGACATCCGGTTACAACGACAATTAACGGCATACCGCCGGAAGATAATTTCCAGAATTACCCCCATCTTCGGGTCAGCCTGGCAACCAGTGAAAAACTATTCCCGATTTTTATCGAAGCCAGCTACGATAAGCGGTTAATCCGCACCGGCAGCGACCTTGTTTCGCCTGAAAACGCCGTTATCGGCGCCCGGCTGGGTTTTAAACTCGGCCCCGCGGTGTTGTCGGTCCATTACAAACTGAGACACCGGTTTTCACCTTCCGGCGGGGATGACTGGGAAACCGTGTCAGGAATTGACAGCCTGATAAGCTTTTTTTAGGAGGCTTCCATGAGATGCAGAACGTTACCTATTTGTACAATAGTTTTTCTCATACTTCTCCCGGCGGCCCTCTTCTCCGCTTCGGAGGACACCCCGGCTGCGGCATATCTCGTATATTTCGATGATGCCGACGAAATCGAAATATATAACGCTGCCGGAAATATGTACGATTACGTCGACTGGGACATGGCCCTCCCGGAAGGGACGTCGATATCGACCCTGGGTTCTTCGGCGGAACTCGAACTCGTTCCGAACGGGACAATTATCAAACTCGCCCCGAATACCGATTTTATTATCGAAACACTGCAGACAAACGAGAGGACCGCGAATACGTTTACCATGATCAGCGGAAAAATCCGTACCGTCGCGGCCCGGTCGGGTATTGGCGAAAACTACTCGATCCAGACACCAAGCGCCGTCTGCGGTGTCCGCGGTACCGATTTCGGACTGCGGGTCATTACCGGCCAATCAGACGCCGTCGCGGTCCTGCGCGGATCGGTTCAATTTATAAATGTACTGACAGGAGAAAGCATCGATGTTGCAGCCGGCCAGGCGGCGGACGTTTTTGCCGATGTGTTCGCGCCCTTTCAGCTCGACCCTGAAACACTCGCGGGCCTCTTCGAACCAATGTCCTTCCGCGGCGCGGACCCCGAGGCGGTGCCCGGCTACGGCAGTGAGCAGACCGCCGGAGGAGAAGGCGGAGTGGAAGATGAACTCGAAGAGACGGCAGAGCGGATTGCCGAAACGGAAACGGTACCTGAGCAGCCTTCCCCGGACGCCTCTTTTCAGGAAGAAACGGCGGAACGGGAACTGCCGGAAGCGGACCCCTCGATCCTCGAACCCATATACGGATTTCTCGGCAGGTTTTTCGGCATGGAATTAGGTACGATTTCTATCGACGGCACCACCTATAAAAAGGTCGTTTTTCTGCCGAAGCTTACGATTGGGAAGTTCCGGATGGCACTCTATCTTCCGATTATCTACAACACCGACATGTTCAATCCTTCCGATTATTACATGCCCGAAGGCAACGATGAATGGTCCTTCGGGAGGGACAAAACGGGGACATGGCCGGTCCTGACCGACGTTCTGCGGGACCTTTCCCTGAAAATTAAGTACATCGAATACGGGGACAACAGGGACCCCTTCTTCTTTCAAATCGGCAATTCCGAATCGGTCACGTTAGGGCACGGATTTTTAATGCGGAATTTTCCCTTCGACATCGGCTTTCCGGTTGAACGCCACTTAGGGATACATACAGGAATTAACTTCAAGCCGGCAGGGTTCGAAGCTCTGATAGCCGATGCCGGTGTACCTGAAATTATGGGAGGGCGGCTCTATTTTCGGCCTTTCCATAAGGTGTTTCCCGTAGGCATTGCCGCCTCCTCCATTGTCGACCTCCATCCGGCACGTCAGCTGATAGTTTCTTCCGATTCCGGTGAAGACGCCGGCGTACTGTACGGTGATCCGGTTTTTATTACAGCCGCCATGGACCTCGATTATCCCCTTTTTGAAACCGACCCGTTTTCCCTGGTGCTGTTCAGTGATGCCGGTTTCGTAATGCCCTACTATCGGGAAGCATACGGAGATTCTATCACACCCGGTATTGCCCCCCGAGCGGTTCTTACGGCTCCGGGCAGTTTTACCTGGAACTCTTTCAACAACTACGGTTTCAGCGGCGGTGTTTTCGGCGGCGTGCTGTTTATCGATTACCGGGCGGAATTCCGGCTGTCGAAGGGTGTATTCACCCCGCCGTTCCTTTCATCCACCTATCACCGCGGGCGGGGCGCCTTTGTAAAAGATTTTGCCGCGTTCTTCGCGGACCCCGGTGGAGAAGAATTTCAGAAATACACCATGGGGATTTACGGCGAGATCGGCGCCGAGGTTGGAAAACTTTTCACCATCGAAGGCGGCTACTTTTGGCCCTGGGAACTGTACGGAGGGGCGGTCCGGCCTTCCCGCGAGGACCACTTTCACCTCGTATTTACCCTGAACGAAGGGGTCATTCCCGTTGTCGGCATCTACGGTTCACTGCGCTACGACAGAACGCATTTCGCGGAGACATTCACTGACCCGCTGTTGACACTGTTCGACGCCTATACAACCGTAAAGGGCGAGATTGTCGTACCGATTGTCCCCGTCCTGCATGTCGCGCTGATCTATACAACCACCACCGCCCATGCAGCCGACGGATCGGTGCTGCCGAGCAGTATCAATCCCGAACTGCCGGAGGTTACATCGTCTATCAGTATCGAAACACGGATAAACTTCTAACGGAAATGGACGGAATCCGAGGGAACGGAATCCGGCATATTACCGTCCTGCCGGAACGGGTGTATCAGCGGATAGCGGCGGGCGAGGTCATCGACCGGCCGTCGTCGGTTGCGCGGGAATTAATCGACAACGCCGTCGACGCGGGAAGCAGCACGGTAGACGTATACGTCAGCAAAGGCGGTACCGAAGAGGTCCGTGTCGTCGACAACGGTTCCGGCATGACGCCTAAGGACCTGCGGCTCTCCGTGCTGCCCCACGCCACCTCAAAAGTGAGCAGTGCCGAGGACCTGCGGACTATTACCTCCCTCGGTTTCCGGGGTGAAGCACTTGCAAGCATTGCGGCTTCCGCCAGGCTCGAAATCGTCAGCAGGGCCGAAGGTTTCGGAGAAGAAGCCCGCCGCATTCTCGTTGAATCCGGGATTGTCCGGAAAAACGGTGTGTCCCGGGGACGTCCGGGTACAACGGTGACTGTCCGTGACCTGTTTTACTCTCTCCCGGGGAGGAAACAGTTTCTTAAACAGCCGTCGACGGAACAGAAAATGTGCCGGCAGGTTTTTGTCGAAAAGGCCCTTCCCTTTACCGATATCTACTTTCGCTTTTTTGCCGACGGCACCGAACAGCTTTCGCTGCCGCCGTCGTCGCTTCTCGAACGGGGACGGGGCCTTTTTTCCCGGATAATCGACCCGAACGGGCTTATTGAAAAGAGCTGTTCCGTAAGCGGCGGCCTTGCAATCCGCTGTTTACTCGGACACCCGGAATTGTTCCGCGGGGACAGACGGTACATCTACATATATATTAACAACCGGCGCGTAGACGAATACGCCTTCACGCAGGCGGTAGAATACGGCTACGGAGATTATTTGCCGAAGGGCAGGTTCCCCTGCGCATTCGTGTTCCTTACCCTTCCCCCCGAAGAGGTCGATTTCAACATCCATCCCGCGAAACGTGAAGTCCGTTTGAAAAACCCGCGGAGCATTCACCACGCGTTACAGGTCTTTATCCGCTCCTCCCTGCTCGAATACCTCGGCGGGAAGAGCGGTACAAGCGACGGCGTCCCCGGCCGCGGCCCGATAATCGATTCGATTACGGCAGTCGATACGGCCGCGGAAAAAACCAGCCGGCGGACCGGTCTTTTTGCCGCGGAACCGGAACAGCGGCAGGTTTACTCGGCCGCGGAAGTCCCCAATCCCGCGGGGGAGATACGTTTTATCGGACAGGTATTTTCTCTGTTTCTTCTCGCTTCCGTCGGGGAAACCTTGTACATTATCGATCAGCACGCGGCACACGAACGGTATCTCTTTGACCGAATCAACGCCCGGCCGCCCCGTTCCCAGCAGCTGCTCGTCCCCTTACGGTTCGAAACGGACCCTGAAACTTCGGAATTTATCCGCTTAACCGCCGAAGTGTACCGGGGCTGCGGCATCGGATTACGGGAAGAGGAGGAAAACCGGTGGCTGCTGACGGCAGTCCCGGCCCTATCCGGTATAACCGGCGGCGCTATTATCGACTTTATCGTGTCCGAAAAAGGTGACGAACAGCTGCTGCGGAAAGAGCTCTACGCGAAACTCGCGTGTCATGCCGCCGTCCAGGACGGAGACCTATTAGACACTGCAGCTGCCGTGGATGTCGTACAAAAAGCTCTAACACTGCCGGTCCCCAGGTGTCCCCACGGCAGGCCCGTGTGGCACACCATAACGAGGGACAGACTTTTCTCACTCCTCGGCAGACGTATATAGAGAGACGCGGAGCACGCCGGTCTACCCGGCATCCTGTAAGAGTTTCTCCACTTCACTTTTCCGCTTGTAGTCCGGATTTTTTTCCAAGAGCGTCCGCAGTATCGTCTTTGCCGCGTCCTTATTACCCTCTTGTATCTGCAGCAGCCCCTGCTGATAGTACGCGTCCCAGTAGGTTGGTGAGCTCCGTACCAGCCGGGCCAGTTCCTCCTGGGCTTTTGTAAACTGCCCGTCTTTAATATATGCCGCCGCGAGATTGTAGCGGATATCGGGATCGTTTTGGGCCGCGTCAACGGCCTTCTCGTAATGGCGGATGCTGTCTTTATACAGCCCCTTCTCCAGGTAGACATTTCCTAAGTTGTTATTGACCTCTAAGGAATTTCTATCGATATTGTACGCTTCCAAGAGTTGAGAAAGAGCATCATCGTACTTCTCCTGCCCGCTGTAAATGAGGCTTAAATTTATCCTCGGTTTCATATACGCGGGGTCCGTTTGAATTGCCTTTTGATAGGCCGCGGCCGCGCCTTCGATGTTGCCGAGGTTCTGGCTCGCCTCTCCTAACGTAAAGAGGTAGGCCGCTTCCGGTTTCAGTTCTACCGCCTTCGCGGCATGTTCAAAGGCGGAGGAATAATTTCCAAGGTTTATTTCCGCTAAGGCCAGGTTGTAGTGGAGCTCCGGCATATCCGGCCGCGCCTCAACTCCCCTTTTCCAGTGATAGGCCGCGTCTTCGAAATTTTGCAGCCGATACAAAACACTGCCGAGCTGCAGCCGAAACACGTATTGCTCCGGCTCGAGGTCGACAGCCTTCTCATACGCGCCCGCGGCCGCGGCAAAATCACCCTCCTCCCGAGACATATTTCCCAGCTCATAGTGTCCCAGGGTAAATTCCGGATCGGCGGCAACTGTTTTTTGAAACGCGGAGTATGCCTTTTTCCGTTCTCCTGTTTTCTGCGCGCTCTTTCCGAGGTAATAGTGCCCCTTCGCAAAGCCGGGCTGTAAATGAACACAGCTTTCAAACGTCTGGAGGGCCTCTTTGTACCGCTCGGTACGATACTGCAGCACGCCTACGTCGTAGAGGAGCAGATAATCGTTCGGATTAAGCCTCGAAGCTTCTTTCAGCTCTTTAATCGCGTTGTCGTAACTCTTTTTATCACGGTAAATCCGGCCTAACGTATAGTGGGGAAGCCATAAGCTCGGGTCTTTTTCAATGGCCTTGTTGGAATTAAGCAGTGCTTTCCGCTCATGTTCCGGATTGTCCTTGTCTTCCACATAGTAGGACTCTCCGATCCTGGCATACGCCTCCCCGGAATCGGGATCAAGCTTTAGCGCTTTTTCAAAGAAGGAGCGTGCTTCAGCGTAGTTCTCCTTCCGCATTTCTTCAATTCCCTTATCGATATTTTCCCGGGCTTTCTGTGCCTTTTCCCGGGCGGCTTCATCTAAGGCCGCGAGCCGTTCCTCCTCCCGCTTCTTTTCATCTTCGGTTTGGGTGTCCCGGAAAACATTTTTATTATCAAGGCTGCTGCCGAGTTCCTTGAGGCTTTTACTCAGCTCTTCCTGTTTTGACAGCTCTTCCTGCCGCGCGGATGCTTCCGCTTTCTTTTTTTCTTCAATTATTTCGCTCCTGAGATCCGCCGCCTCCCGGTCCGATGAATCCTGAATCAGCAGCTGGTCGATAAGATCGAGGGCGCGCTGATACTCCCCGCTTTCCATGTAATCCCGCGCGAGTTTCAGCGTGTTTTCCCGTACACTTTTTTCACTGCCCGCGGCTTCTTCGGTTTCCGCGGCAGCGGCAGGGCCGGCCTCGGGTGTGTCCCTCCCCGTCAGCAGCAGTACCGTTACAATACCGGCCGCGATAAGCAGGACCGCGATAATAATAATAATAAATTTTTTATCCATATTTTCCCCTCCCCGGTTGTTCTTATGGTTCGAGTTCTATCTCTACATCAAATTCTTTTATATCTTCGGAACCGGCCTGCAGCTCCGTGGTATCTTCCTCAGCTTCGTTTAACGATTTCAGCACTTCCTGCAGGAGCGCTTCCTGGCGCTTCCGTTCCTCTTCCCGGCGCCGTTCTTCTTCTTCCCGTGCCAGCTGCTCTTCTTCCGCTTTCCGCTCATCTTCCGCTTTCCTGTGTTCCTCTTCATCACGAAGCCGTTGTTCCTCTTCCCGCTTCAGCCGCTGTGCTTCGGCTAAACGCTTCGTGAGAATATCTATCACCTGTTCGATGTTTTGTTTCTGCTTCGTCCGCGGGTTCAGTTTCAAGTACAAATTGTAATCGGCAACCGCCTCCGTATACCGTGTCTGCTGTACACGGGCGTTCGCCCTGTTCAGATAGGCCTCGGCATAAGCGGATTTGCTCGCAATTGCCGCGGTATACGCTTTCTCGGCCTGTTCAAAGTTTCCGAGCGCGAAGTAATTGTTCCCTACGTTAAAGTGAAACTGCGGCACGTACGCTGCCGCGTAGGGCAGTCCTTTTTCGAGGATGTCCGCCGCCTTTTCATGTTCCCCCGCGTTTTCATAGATAATGCTTAAATAAATGTAGGCCTTTTCCCGCGACGGGTCCTCTCCTAGCGCCGCTTCGAGCATTTCCGCGGCCTCTTCAGGTTTGTTGTCTAAGAAAAGGCGTTCTCCTTCCTCAAAAAAGGAAAGGGCGAAACTTTTTCCGCCGGCTAGAATACATATAATAGAGATAATATATATTTTTATTTCTCTTTTTTTAAAAATTTTTCTCTCCTAGGTTTGACAGTATAATAAAATCTCATTAATGTAACAACTGGAGACAGCAATGCCATTGATCATACTGATCATTATTATTCTCGGCGTCGGTCTAGGCGTGATAAGTTTTTTCGTTATTAAATCATTTATTCTTCCGAAAAAGGTTTCCAACCTCGAACAGATGCTGAAACAGGGGAAAACCTCTTCGGTTACCCGGGGGGCGAAACAGCTGCTCGCGAAAGACCCCCGGAACATGCAGGCACACTATCTTCTCGGACAGGCCTACCTGACGGACAACAAGCCTGAATTGGCCCTGATGGAATTTAAAACGGTAAACCAAATCGGCGATTTCGGCGGGGCCGTGCCGGAAAAACAGTTCCGGGAAAAAATCGGCGCTCTTTTTGAAAAATACAATCAGCCTGAGGAGGCCTTAAAGGAATACCTTCTCCTGATTAAACTGGACCCGCAGAATGGGGAATACTTCTTCAAGTCGGGGAAAATGTTCGAAGCACGGGACAAATCGGAGAAAGCCCTCAATTACTACCGGAAGGCCCTTCAGCTCGAGCCCCGTCACGCGGAAGCCCATTTCAAGCTCGGGTTTCTGCTGTACCGAAACAAAAAGCCGGTGGAGGCAAAGGCGGAACTGGAAGCAGCCATTAACACCGATCCGGGAAATTATAAAGCCTACTACTACATTGGGAAACTGCTGAAAGACGGACATGATTACATCGGCGCTCTCCACGCTTTTGAAAAAGCACAGCGCGATCCGGAATTTAAAATAAAGGCGTTAGTCGAACGGGGCGCCTGTTATTTGAACACCCAAAGTTACGAAAATGCCGTAGCGGAACTGGAACGGGCGATAAAACTAACCACCGACCCGGGTTCCGCGGAAACACTCTTTGCAAAATACTTTCTTGCAAGTGTATACGAAAAAACACGAAACGTCGACAAAGCCGTCGGGCTGTGGGAGGAGGTTTACGCGAAAAAATCTTCTTTCCGGGATGTCGCGGAAAAACTGAGCCAATATCAGGACATCCGGACAGACGACTATGTAAAAGATTTTCACACCGCTCCCATGGACCAGTTTTACGAAATGTGTAAATCCATCGTGGAGGTCATCGGACTGAATGTGCAGGACATTAAAGACATCCCGAACGGCTGTGAAATTCTCGGTGTCGAGGCTGAAAGCAAAATGCGGAACGTACGGAAAATCCCAAAACTCGTCCGGTTACTCCGCGTGGCCGAGTTAATTCCCGAATCCACCGTCCGCGCCCTCCAAGATGAAATGAAATCGCAGAACGTTCCCCGGGGAATAATTATTACCAGCTCCAATTTTTCCCGAAAGGCGGTGGATTTCGCGTCGAACAGGCCGATTGACCTTTACGGAAAAGATCGGCTGCAGCAAATACTGAAAAAAGCCGACTTCTAATCTACATGAAACTGCTCTGTATCTCCGATGAAATAGACCCCATAGTATACAGTAATGGAATAAAAAAGCGTTTTTCCGATATCGACATTGTACTTGCCGCCGGGGACCTGCCCCTTTCCTATTACGGTTTTATTGTCTCCTCGTTGAACAAACCGCTGGTGTTTGTGTTCGGCAACCATAAGCTTTCGAAAATTCATCTCTATAAAAACCGATACCGGGACATGTATCCCCGGGCAGATTTTCACTCCGATTCCCGTGAAAGTATCGGCGCCTTGTACGCGGGAGGGAAAATCATACGCCTGCGAGGAATGCTTATCGCGGGGCTCGGCGGGAGCATGCGCTACAACAACGGAATAAACCAGTATACCAATTTCGGCATGTTTCTTTACATGCTCCGGCTGCTTCCGGGGCTTGTATGGAACCGGGTCGTTCACGGCAGATACCTCGACATCCTTCTTACCCACGCACCGCCGGAAGGTATTCACGATCAGTTTGACCTGTGCCACCGCGGTTTCCGTCCTTTCATCATGTTTATCAAGCGGTTCAGTCCCCGGTATCTTATCCACGGCCATATTCATCTCTACGACAATAACGCGGCAAGAACGACCCGCTTCCGGGAAACCCAGGTAGTCAATGCCTTCAGCCACACCGTTATCGATTTCGAGGTCCGGAAGTGAGTGACCCGTTTTTTACCGCCCAGGCAAACGACGACTTTAACAAGGCGCGGAAAAAACAAATTTTCAGGTCCATCCTCTCGTTCCGGAAACCCCGGCGGCAGGACCTGCTCAGTCTAACGGAAGTCCGGGAACTCTTAAAACCGAAAATGTTCTCTCGCTGTTTCCGGGGCGTACCGTTGCCGATTTATATGTGTGGACCGTCAGACATTGGGACGAATTGAAACGGCAGTACGGACCGGGCTTTTCCATCAATGCCGCCGTGCGGGACTTTTCAAAGCGTTTCGGGAAGGGGTTTTTCCAGCGGCTGAAACATATTTTTTCCCGATCCTAGGGGATGTATTCATAGGGGCCGCTGAGCAGTCCGTATCCTTCTTCCATATCGTAAGAATAGATGTACATCTCCCGCAAACCGGGGACGCGCTCTTCCAATTCTTGTAAGGGGAGCGGGGCGGACAGATCTTTTATCGAACCGATAAATTCACCGGCTTCGTTATATCCCCAGACGGTGTAGCCGTTTGGAGCGTTGGAAATCGTCAGTTCTCCGTTTTCAGCAGACGCGAACGGGAGTTTTGCCTTTTCCGTAATGTTTTGTTTCATAGAAACGTAGATATTTCCTTCATCACGCTCCCCGGCGGTGTCGATAACGACAATCCGGTACTCTCCCCGGGGAAAATCGGTTAAATCGGCGCGGACAAAGCCGTTGCTCCCAATCCATTCTTCCCCCTGCTGACCGGCTGTTGTCCATTGTTCGGAAGATAATTCCCACATCAGCTCGGCATCGTCATGAATCAGGTAGATATATTCGAGATCATCATGTCCGTCTTCATCGCGGGCGTTGACCCACAAACTCAATACTTCATACACCCGGTCCATATCGACATCGTCCTTTACATTCAGCTGCCAATACACCTGCTGCAGTTCCGGCGAAGCGGAACCGCATGAAATGACCGCGAATATAAGCGGCATGACCGCGAGGAGAGAAGCCGCTTTTCCCGATTTTTTCATATCTCGAACCCGCGGGCCTCTTTATTCATGACCGGCCGCGCGTACAGTTCGTAGGCAGTTTGCCGTTCCCCGGAAGGTAATCGCCTAAAACGGCTAAGAAACGCGGCCCGCTCTTCCGGAGTGTACCGGTCGATATAGGTTTCCCGTTGATTGAATACATCGTAGGCAATATAGTTACTCGGCCACAGATGGTAGCCGGAGATAATTTGCCGGTCAATTTCCTCGGCAACATGCTGCGGGCTTTCCCAGGTGCCCGCGAGGCAGGGGCGGATGGTGTACCGTACCCTCCCCTTCGGATCGTTAATTCCTTTGAGAATGCTGATAAGGTCTTCACGGGAACTCTTCTTGTAGGTCCCTGTCGCGCGCCGGGCGTATGTCTCCCGGGCTTTCATACTATCGCACGGGTCATATTCGTAGGATATTGCAACCGGATAAATTCTGCAGTCGTTGATGTAGCTTGAAAAGTCCTTTCCTCCCTTTACCTGGGAAAGATAAATCATTTTAAGAATTGTGGGATTTGTTTTATCATCGCCGTCCTTCGCCCGTCCTCCCTTCTGGGCCAGCCATATAGAACGTTTGTTCGCGAGGGAGAACCAGATATATTTCGAAAGTTTGAGGGACTCGGCAATCTGTTCCTTTACCGCCAGATTTCTCCGTACGAGAAAACCCTTATTGATTCTAATAAGGTCCGACACAAACGGGTTGATCAGCAGGTTATCACCGAACGCAATTTCCGGCGTTTTCATGTTGATTTTCATCAAACCGTAGGCTAAAAAAGCGGAATCGATAACGATGTCCCGGTGGTTTGAAATGAACAGACCGCCTTCATTCCGGTCGATGCAGTCCAAATTCGCATAGGTGAGTTCGGTCATCGTCCGGTCCTTTATCGCGTTCAGGACCGTTTTTCGGAAAAACCTTCTATGAAAATCGTCGACGGTACGAATAGTAAGCAGACGTGTACCGAGATACCACAGCAGAATTTTTTCCACCGGTTTTTCAAAAGAAACCGGTGTATCAGGCCACAGATATCTCCGAAAGGTCGCAAGGATCCAGGGGTATCTTCGTATCCGGTTTAAAACACCGCGGATTTCATTGTCCCGATATGGACGTATATCTTCGAAGTCCGCGTCGGTAAAAGTCGGTATATCCATCTGTACTCAGTTTACCGGGGTATCAGCTGCTTTCTTCTTCTACAACTTTCCGGTATCCGTCAGCATCGAGAAGTCCTTCTTCATCGAGTTCTCCGGACATCTCAATTTTCACGATAAACGTATTGTACGCGTCGGCATTGATTTTTTCCGGTTCATCCTCTAAGTCGGAATTGACCTCCGATATGGTGCCGGTAACGGGACTGTAAATCGGCGACGCGGCCTTTACCGATTCAATTGTAGTAATTTCATCTCCCTTCGATAATGCAGCTCCCGTTTCTGGAAGCTCGATAAAGACGATGTCTCCGAGGGAATCCTGCGCGTAGTCGGTAATGCCGACTACGGCGGTTTTTCCGTCGACCCGCACCCATTCGTGGGTCTCTTGATATTTTCTGTCATCAGGTATGTTCACGTTTTCCTCCTTCCTTTCCGTACTGGCTGTTACATAATACCGACGAGGGCCTTTATATATTGGGACCGCTCGTATGCTTCCGGGTTATCACTTTTTTCCTGGCACAGCATGCCCCGGAACTCCTCGACATGTGAGTAGCCGTGCCTGTCCATCCAGCTTCCGAGCCCCTGTTGTATCGTTTTAATGTATTCGATACCGTTTTGAAAGAGGGTGGAACAGAGCTGCGCGGTCTTCGCTCCGGCAAGAAGCTGTTTTATCACTGCGTTTGAGTCGGTTACCCCTGTTGTCGCCGACAGGTCGCAGTCGAGTTCTCCGGACATCAGCGCCACCCATTGGAGTATCAGTGACATTTCCTGAGGCACGCTGAAAATTTTCGCGGGTACAAGTTTCATCGACTCGATATCGATGTCCGGCCTGTAGAACCTGTTGAACAGAACGAGTCCTTTCATCCCCTCATCCTGCAGCGTGTGCATCATGTGTGCCAGACCGGAAAAGTGGGGGCCGATTTTCATGGAAACCGGCAGATCAATCCGCTTGGTAATTTCCCGGGCAATATCGACATATATTTTTTCATGGTCGGCGCCGGTCCGTTTCGCCTCCGCCGGAATAACAAACACATTCAGTTCCAGCGCGTCCGCGCCGACAGTTTGGAAATTCTTAGCGTAGTCCAGCCACTTTCCCGCGCTGACGCAGTTCAAACTGGCTATAACGGGAATATCTAACGCGCCCTTCGCGTCCTCCACCAGCTTCAGGTAGCTGTCGAGAACATACTCCTCGCTCATTACATTCGCGTAATCGAACGCTTCCGCGTGGACCGAACTGTCCAGTTCATTCAGAATAGAGCCCGCGTCGGATATAATTTGTTCTTCAAAGAGGGATTTCAGCACGACGGCACCCGCTCCGGCGTCTTCGCATTGTTTCACGAGGTCTAACGTGGCCGTCAGTTTAGAACTGGCCGCTACAAGCGGGTTTTGTAACGGGATGCCAAGATATGATACCGAAAAATCGGGCATGTAGATCTCCTCACGCGAAACTATATCACATAAAAGGTAGATTACATGCCCCTATTTGTCAAGACAGGCCGGTTTCTCGGGAACTACTCGATTTTTTTTACACTTCCGAGGCCCTCAATATCTATCCTGTTTTCTGAAACTTCGCCGTAATATTTAATCGACCCGAGTCCGTCTATTCTGCCGTCTAACACGCCGCCGGTAATCGAAAGGATAACGGTACCTACTCCGTCAATGTCTACATCGGCGTTTTCCGATTCCGTCCCGCCGAAATCAAGGCGGCCGGCACCTTCTAAATCGACGCGGAGGGTATCGAACCGATTGTTTTCACCTGTCATCGTAGACGCCCCGTTAATTTCGATCCCGAGGTCCTCCTGTTCAAAACCGGTTACATACACCGCTGCCGCGCCGTCTACCGTAAGCCTTTTTAAGGCGGGCATAGTAATGTCCGCGTGCAGCGATCCGGCTTTGAACCGTGTAAAGCGGAAGACATCTTCGAAAGAGAGCCGATTGCCCCGCTGTTCGATTCCTGCCACATGTTTCAAATGTTCCGGACAATGGACTGTTACGGCATACCCGTCTCCCTGATTAATTGTAAGTGTCCAGGCCCCCGCTACGTTGATTTCCGTAAAGTTTTCGTAATCGAAAGTCAACGTTACGTTCTCTCCCGCGTCGGCGGCAGTATTCACGCCTCCGTCGAAAAAATTACCGATAACAATCCTCGCTCCGACAATTGTCACGATAATGAGGACCGCGGCAAATCCGATAACGATAAATAATCCCGTGTTACTTCGTTTCATTCTCTTCTCCTGTTACATTCCCGTGTTGTAGTGCGCGTACTGCCGTTCAATATCATCAATCCCCATATCCAGCAGTTCCATGGTCCGAAAAACGTGGGGCAGTTCTTCGTTGATAAACTCTTTCTTTCTCATTTCTTTCACGATAGAAAACGCCTCGGGGGAAACGAAATACCCTATTCCCCGTTTGTTATAGATAATATCCGCTTCCTGCAGAAACGAATATGTCCTCATAATTGTGTTCGGGTTCACTTCCACCTCCATTGCCAAATCCCGGACAGAAGGGATTTTATCCTCTCCCGTCCATTTTCCCTCTAAAATATTTTCAAGTATCTTTTCCGCTATCTGCAGATAAATCGGCTGTTTCGAATCGAATTCCATTACCGCACCTCGATTTCTTTAAACCGCAAAAATCCGGTTATCCACAACGCCGGCGGCATAAGAAAGCAGAAAAATATTTTCGTTACGACCCGCATCACTTCGAAAAAAGTAAACAACGAATCGGTGTTCGGTAACTTGAATTCCCGGAACCCGTTCATCGCGAACGGCAGAATATCGTCGATCCATGTAACGGCGGTAAGCGCGGTAACGAGGGAGGCAAAGATAGTAAACACAATAGCCAGTACAATTAACGAGAGGAGGGTCTTTACATATGCCGCTTTTCTGAAAAACACCGCTCCGAAAAAGAAAATTGAATGCGCGGCCAGATAGCCTCCGATTATTTTCCAGAGGGTGCCGGTAAAAGGGTTGAAAATACCGTAGCTGCCGCCAAAGAGCGCGAAGGTAATACCCATTGCAGCGCAGGAATAGACGAAATATACAACAATTCCGCCGATCACATATCCAGCCGTTGTAATGATGAATTGAGCGAGATACTTCTCGAAACTGCTCGCGGGCAGGAGGAGGGAAAAATACCCCCGGTCCTTCGCGTAAAAGTCCCGAAACGTAAGACTGGTCGCGATAAGCCCGGCGACAAACAGCGCGTTGATAAAAAAGATGCTGTGAATTTCTTCAGCCGGACCGGTAAACGCGGATGTTAAATAGATGATAAAATGGATCCCGAGGATAATACTCAATGCTATTATCACACCTTTCCGATGCTCCGCCAAATTGATTTTACAAACGCTGAGAAACCGTTTCCATGAAAAAATAGATGTTTTATTCATTGTTGTTTTCCTCCCCTTCAAAAATACTCTCGATTCGCCGCGGGTCGCTGGTTACCGCGTTGAACAGCAGTTCAAGATCGATGTTTTCCTCTCTGCCTCCGCTGTTTTTCTCCAAAACCGCGTAGCCGCCGAAAACTTTTTCGTAATATACACCCTCTTCCGGCTTGTCTTCCTGAATTCGTACCCGCATGTTTTTTGAGATTTCCTCGGAGTTTCGTTGAAAAACAACTTTCGACTGTTCAATAATAATAATCGGGTCAATCAGCAGCTCGATGTCGCGGACTTGATGCGTAGCAATGATGATTGTTTTCGATTCGTCGATACTTCCGCTCAATACTTTTCTAAAACTGCTTTTCGCGGGAATATCGAGTCCGTTTGTCGGTTCATCCAGCAGGGTGACCCTGCAGTTTGCCGCGAAGGCGAAGGAAAGAAGAAACTTTTTTTTCTGTCCGTAGGACAATTCCCCCAGGTTTTCACCCACATCGAATCCGAAGGTCTCGGTACTTTCCTGAAACTGCTTTGCATCGAAGCGGGGATAGAACGGTGCATACCGGGAAAGGTACGTTGTTCCCGGGACCTTCGGTAAAAACGGTTCTTCGGGAACAAAAAAGAGGTCAGCCAGCATTTCGGGCTGCCGCTCCTTTGCATCTCTCCCTACAACAGATACCGTTCCGCTGTCCGGAAACAGTACCCCGCTGATTAACCGCAGGATCGTGGTTTTTCCCGCGCCGTTCCGGCCGAGAAGCCCGTAAATATATCCTCCTTCCGCCGTTAGATTCAAATCTTCGAACAGCTTCCGCTTCGGCTTGTATCCGAAGTTTACCGCGCTCATGGTAATCATGGTTTCCTCCAAAAAATTAATTCTTTATTAGTGTACTATCTGTCTAATACAGTAGTAATGTAATACGGCTTTGCAGGTTTGTCAATACTTTTTTTTAACAATATGATATGATAGTTAAATGGATACTACTCACATTCTCGAAACGGCGCGCAAAGCAGCGGAAGCCGCCGCGGCGGTGCATACATCATATATAAAATCCGGATTCACTTCATCGGCAAAGAAACAGCATCACGATATGGTGACCTCCGCGGATATCGATTCGGAACAGGCAATTGTCGAGGTAATACGGACATCATTTCCCGGTCATAATATTCTTGCCGAAGAAGGTTCCTATCCGGAAACCTCTTCTCCCTACACCTGGATTATCGATCCCTTAGACGGCACAAACAATTTTTTTAAAGGGGTCCCCCATTACGCGGTCTCAATCGGCGTTGCCCTGCAAGGAGAGATTATTGCCGGTATTGTCAGGAACACTGCCCGAGAGGGCGTGTTTTCCGCTGAAAAGGGGAAAGGCGCGCTGTACGACGGCAGCCCCCTCCGGATAAGCCGGCAGGACTCACTGAAAAACGCGATGCTCTTTACCGGTTTTTACTACGACCGGGGAGACGAGATGCGGAAAACACTCCGCGCCATTGAACATTTTTTTAAAAAAGGAATTATCGGCATCCGCCGGACCGGCTGCGCGGCCTTAGACCTCTGCTACACAGCCGCCGGATGGGGCGACGGGTTCTGGGAGCATCTCCTCTCCCCCTGGGACTACGCGGCCGGGAAACTGATTATTTCCGAAGCCGGGGGAATACTGACTGATTTTTACGGAAACGACCCGGGATTTGCAAAAAGTTTTATTATCGCGGCGAACCGCTCACTCCATTCTGTGCTTCTTCGGGAATTTGCCGAACTGCACGGTTAGATGCCGGACAAAAAAAAGCCGCCCTGGAACCAAGGTCCGGACAGCTTCTCGTCGTTTGTGTAAAAAATATCAGTAATTCCGCATTGCCTGCATTTTCCGGACTTTTTTCATTAACTTCCGTTCAAATGCCTTCCGTTTTTTATTCCGGATGGTTGACGGTTTTTCGAAGTATTCCCGTTTTTTCCACTCCCGGATAATTCCTTCTTTTTCAACCATCCTCTTAAATCGCTTCAAGGCCTTTTCAAGCGGCTCTGTTTCATCAATCCGTACGTACGCGATATTCATCACCCCCTTTTCAGTTACTGCTTGTATGGTTACCCAAAACAACAGCTTTGTCAAGAACACGGCCCTCGACAAAAATGTACGGATCGACGGCGACCTCTCCAACCCGTATTTCCCAGTGCAGGTGGTCCCCGGTTGAAAGGCCGGTGCTGCCCACGGTTCCGATACATTGTCCTTTTTTCACATAATCCCCCCGAACAGCCGCGATAGAATCGAGGTGATAATAAATTCCGTACACCCCCGGCAGATGTTCAATGATGATTGTTTTTCCGGTAATAATGCGGTCCGCGGCGAACACAACTTTGCCGCTTCCGCTCGCGTATACCGATGTTCCCTTCGGCGCCGCCATATCGACGCCGGTATGAATGGAGTAGCCGATTCCGCCGTTACTGTACAAATAGCGTCTTCGGTCGCCGAAATAGCTCGAGGTAATAAAATCGTCTACCGGCAGCCGGTGCCGTTGCAGCGAAAAGAGAGCGCTTTTCGAGAAGCCGCGGAGTATCTTAAAAAACTCCGCCGCCTCCGCGTCTTTCCGGGGGTCCGGTTCCGCCCGGATTGCCGTCAGTTCCCGGTTTAAGGGGATGTCTTCGGACAGGAATTCTTTCGGCAGGATGGTAATATCAACAGTTTCCTCTACTTCATCGAGCCCCGTGAGGAGATATCGGAGGATATACCGTCCAGGCGGGGCCGTGGACGGAACACCGACAATGAATGTGAAGAAATATTTTCCCGAAGATTCCTCCGCGCGGGTAAACATCCCCGCCGTCGAAAGTACGTTCCGTCCTGTGTCTTCTAAAACAGCTGTTCCGTTCCAGAACATTGATGTCTCCTCCACGGACAGGACCAGTACACCGCCCGGGAAAGCCGTACTTTCACAAAAAAGCGGTACAATAGAAGAAAGGGCGATGATGAGCGGGAGAAGAAGTTTTTTCATTTTTCAACGTCCAGAACAGTCAGCTGCAGGTGTTCGGTGTTTTGAAAGTAATTTCTCCCCAGCCGGAAGAGCAGGTTGACCGAGTCCCCGGTACTGAAGTCGCGGCCCGCCCGGTCCGCCGCCTGCCAAAAAATGGCGGGCCAGGAATTCCCGCCGGTGTCCACGGTCATTTTTATATGCTGTTTGTCGGTCTTGCCGATAATGGACATGCCGCTGATGACGGCGTTTTTAAGCAGAAAGATAAGCGGCTGGTTGCCTTCTCCGTAGGGTTCGAATTTTTCAACTATCTTAATAAGTTCCGGTGTCATATGCTTCACCGGCAGTTCCGCGTCAACCGGTATCGGTTCTTCCTCCTCCTCCGCGGTTTTCATGTCCGAGGAGGCGGTCTGTAAACATTCCCGCAGCCGGTCCAGGTTTTCCAGGGGAATACTGAACCCCGCGGCAAAGTCGTGTCCGCCGAAATCGATAAAGAGCTCCGAAAACGCGGCGAGCATATTTTTCACATTTACCCCGCCGCTGCTCCGTACCGATCCGATTGCAGTTTCATCGTGGATTGAAATAACCACCGACGTTACGTTAAAGGTGTTCACCAGGCGGGCCGCGATAATTCCCGTAATGCCCCGGTGGATGTTTTTCCCCGTTACAAGCACCATCTTCCGGTTAAAGGTTTGATAGCTCTCTTCAGCGTCCTTCAGGATGGTATTCCATACTTTATCGCCTAAAGCCTTCCGTTCCCGGTTCAGCGCTATTATCTCATCGGCAAGCTGCTGCCGTTCCGCGCGGTCGGGGGAGAGGAACAGTTTCACCGCCTTGTCGGGCACGCCCATTCTTCCGGTAGCGTTTATCAGAGGAGAAATATTCCAGGCAATGTCCTTTGTCCCGATGGTTTTCGCGAGAATATTCTGTTTAAACATCAGTTCGTGCATGCCCGGCCGGCTGCCCCGGTTCAGCAGTTCCATCCCTAAGCGCACGATAATCCTGTTTTCATTAACCAGCGGCATAAGGTCCGCGATGGTCCCGAGGGCAACGAGGTCGAGGATTTCCAGGTACTCCTCGCCGAGAGAATGCTCCTGCTCGTAATAAAACGAGGTAAAAAGACTGATAAAGATATCGATCTCGTACCGGTCCTGCTGTTGATATCTGGCAAAACGGCTCAATTCACGCATTCGAAAGAGGCTTTTCTCCCGCAGTTTTGGAAAGGTCGTCCAAATTTCCGGGGCGGCGTCGATTGCGTGGACCTCAACTGCCTCTCCGAATACACGGGAAATCATCTTTTTCTGCAGGGTCGCGTCATAAATATAGATTTCCTGGTTCGCGAGAAACTGTACCAGCCGTGTCTGTTCCACATGCAGTCCCGGAACAATGTTTTCGACAATTCTGTCCACTTCCACCAGGTTTTCCAGTTTGACCGCCTCGATAATAACTGTTTCGTTGCCGGGGCGGAGGTTCATGAGACACACCGGATGGTTATACAGAGGAGTATATGAAAACCGTAAGGCCCAGATAACCTTCGCGACAACAGCGCATCCCGCAAGCCCTTCAAAGGGATATCCCGAGTCTTCCATTTTGGGGTTGATAATTGCCGCCGCGTTTGGAACGGTGCTGTGGGGGTTGTGATGGTCAATAACAATGGTATCGATACCGAGTTCCGCGGCGTAGGCTATCTCTTCGGTATTCGAAATACCGCAGTCGACGGTAATAATGAGGGTAACATCATTTTCCTTGCACTTCTGTACCGCCGCCTTTGTTAGTCCGTAGGGATCATCCCCGAGGGGCAGGGTCCAGGCCGCGTCGATGCCGCGATTGACAAGTTCCTGGTACAGCAGGACCGTCGAAGTAATTCCGTCGGCGTCTCTGTCCCCGAAGATGGAAACCTTTTCCCCCTCCGCGGCGGCCTCCCGGATTCTGTCGACGGCGTCCTCCATTTCACTAAACAGAAAGGGATTGTGGAGAAAACGGACATCATTTTCCAGATAATACGCCGCGTCTTCATAGCTGCATACTCCGCGCCGCACGAGAATGGCCGCTGTCAGCAGGTCGATATCAAAACGGGAGGAAAACTCCCGCACTAAATCGGTATTTATATCTTCTTTTTTCCATTTCATAGCTCAGCTCTGTAACTCAAAGGAAGTTATCTCATTATACACAGGACCGCCTAAATGTAAAACAGATTGATAGAGAATTATCCGGGGAATGGTCATTTTTCCGCGGAGGGGGCGGTTAAAATCTTTTTCAGTAAGGGAACGCGCCTTTTTCCCCTTCCGCGCCCTCCCGACGGTAATATGGGGTGAATATGGCGTGTCCCGAAGAGAAAACCGGTCCCGAAACAGCGAAAACAGTTCACCATAGATCCGCGAACACGCGGCCCTCCCCTCTGTAACCGGGCTGAAAACAACACGCGGTTTTCCCTTCGGCGGGAATTGTCCGATACCGCTGAACTCCGCTGAAATAACCGGGTGATGTTCCGCTGCCCGGGCGCAGACCTCCCGCGTCAGTCTCTCCGTTTCCCCGTCGATATCGCCGAGAAACAGGAGGGTAATGTGCAGGTTCGTAGGCCTTACCCACCTAATTGAGGGAAACCGCTCTCTGCCCTCCTCGATGACCGGCCGAAATGCCGCCTTCGCTGTCTCCGGCAGCGGAAACGCTAAAAATGCCCTCATTTCTGCTCCTCCCATAGTACCAATGATACAATCGGCCCCTCGATAACCGCCTCCAAATAGGCCTTGAGAAAATCGAAGACCTGCCGCTCCGTCGCCCTGTCCAGCAGGACCCTGCACCCCTTCGTGAAGGGGACCGTTTTCGTGTGTTCCAGATACTGCACCGCCCCCCTGTTCAGCCGTACCCTCCCGCCGCCGATGCAGGAAGCGCAGTAGGCTTCATGGTGGACGACATCGATATACACATCACCGTTTCCCGCCGCGAGTCCGCCGCAGCGCGAACACTCCTGTAAGTCCGGAGCCAGGCCGGACATCAGAATGAAACGCCAGAAAAACTGCAGAAGGGGATACACAACTTTTCCTTCTTCCGCGTGTTCAATTTCCGTAAGCACTTCCGCGGCCGCTGAAAAAAACGGGACCCGCTCCCCCCCGCCGAACGATTTCAGCAGCACCTCCGCCGCCGCTGAGGCGGCGTAATACTTCCGGAGACTTTCGTGAATTCCTCCGTGCATCCGTACCGGATACGCGTCCGTCAATTTGTATCCCTGTTTTACGGGGTCGAAATACAAATTCACCTGTAAATACGAAAAGGGAAGAACAATACCGGCCAATTTACTTTTCCCCTTCGCGGCGCCGTAGGCATTGACGTACAGGATCCCTTCGGTGTCCGTTAAAAGAGTAAGCCTTCTGTGGATTTCTCCGAATTTGACCGATTTTAACACAACGGCATCGGCCTTCAGCAGCCTTCTGCTCATACCGCTATCATTGCGTTTTTCCGCGGTTCCCGCAAGCCGAAACAGCAAATATTTGACCGCCGGATTATTTACCCATATATTTTGCATAACCGAAAAAAATTTGAGAGGTCATATGTATGGCAAAAAATGAAATTGTTCCGGCTGATATGATTCTGCCGAACAAGATATATATCGTCCCGTTACAGGGGAAACCGATTTTCCCCGGGCTCTTCACCCCCCTGATGATCAGCGATGAAGAGGACATCCGGGTAATTGACCTGGCCATGGAAGCCGGCAGTATGATCGGCTTAGTGCTTTTAAAAAACACCGAAGCTAAAGAACATGAGGGGACCGATCTTCACCGGGTGGGAACGCTTGCAAAAATCGTCAAGAAGATCAACCTTCCCGACGGAGGGTATAATCTCTTCATTTCGACGGTCAAACGGTTCAAAATTAGGAAATTTACCTCTCAGGAACACCCCGTCGGCGCGATTGTGGACTACGTAGAGGAAACGAACAATACCGGCGACGAAGTGAAGGCGCTCACCCGCTCTCTTATCAGTGAAATGAAACAGGTTTCCGAAAACAACCCCCTTTTCTCCGAAGAGATGCGCCTGAATATGGTCAATATCGACCAGCCCGGCAAAATTGCCGATTTTATCGTTTCAATCCTCAATATTGACAGGAATGAGCAGCAGAAAATTCTCGAAACGATGGATGTGCAGCTGCGGATGGAACAGGTCCTTATTTTTATTAAAAAGGAACAGGAACTCCTCCGTATTCAGCAGCGGATCCAGAAACAGATCAATGAACGGATTGAAAAAAGCCAGCGGGAATATTTTCTGAAAGAAGAACTGAAGGCCATTAAGCAGGAACTCGGCATGCCGGTTGATTCAAAAAGCTCGGAATACCAGAGGTTCAGCGAGGCAATCGAAAAGCTCGAGCTGGAGGATGAAACCGCGGAACAGGTAAAGCGGGAATTGGACAAATTTTCCCTTATGGACCCCAATTCTTCCGAGTTTATCGTTACCAGGAACTACCTCGATACCATTATCAGCCTTCCCTGGGGAGAGCCGGAACATACCGCGATTAATTTGGAAAAGGCGCAAAAAATACTGGACAAAGATCATTACGGCCTGGAGGATGTAAAGGACCGGATTGTGGAATATCTTGCCGTTCGAAAACTGAAAGATGATACAAAAGGTTCGATTATCTGCCTCGTGGGCCCGCCGGGTGTCGGAAAAACCTCTGTCGGGAAGTCGATAGCCCGGGCCTTAGACCGGAAATTTTTCCGTTTTTCGGTCGGCGGTATGCGGGACGAAGCCGAGATTAAGGGACACCGGCGCACCTACGTCGGAGCAATGCCCGGGAAAATCATCCAGGGACTGAAAATCGTTACAACGCGAAACCCCGTGTTCATGATCGATGAAATCGACAAGCTCGGTGTTTCCTTTCAGGGAGACCCGTCGTCGGCCCTGCTCGAAGTCTTGGATCCGGAGCAGAACGTGAGTTTCCGGGACCATTATCTCGACCTCCCCTTCGACATTTCTACTATTATTTTTATCGCTACCGCGAATACGTTAGACTCCATTCCCCGGCCGCTGCTCGACAGGATGGAGGTCATCCGCCTTTCGGGATATATCGAACAGGAAAAAATAGCAATCGCCCGGAAATATCTCATACCGAAGTCTCTCGACCGGGCGGGTTTCCGGAAATCGGATGTGAAGTACAAAAAATCCGCCCTCTCCGGTATTGCCGGTAATTACGCCCGGGAGGCGGGGGTCCGGAATTTCGAGAAGGCGCTGGACAAAATACACCGGAAACTGGCAAAAGATATTGTCTTAGGAGTAAAGAAACCGCCGATTTCCATTGACAACGGCAATCTGCAGGAGTATCTCGGACAGCCACTGTTCAGGGAGGATGAAACGGTCAAAACAATCCGCCCCGGGATGGCCGTCGGGCTTGCCTGGACAAATTTGGGAGGAGACACCCTTCTGATTGAAGCGGTTGAAAATCCGGGAAAAGAGGGGTTCAAACTAACCGGACAAATGGGTGAAGTTATGCAGGAGAGCGCGAATATCGCCTACACCTACGTCCGCCATATCGCGGGTAATTTTGGGGTCGACAAGTCCTTTTTCGAAAAAAACAGCATTCACCTCCACATTCCCGCGGGCGCGACCCCGAAGGACGGTCCTTCGGCCGGAATAACGATGGCCTCCGCCCTCCTCTCTCTGGCAGCGGGCAAACGGCTTAAATACCGGCTGGCAATGACGGGGGAACTCTCGCTCACCGGAAAGGTGCTTCCTATCGGCGGTCTCAAAGAAAAAACCATTGCCGCGAGGAGAAATAAAATGAAAGATATTGTCATTCCGAAACAGAACATGAGGGACTTGGAAGAAATCCCGGAATATATTACAAAGGGATTATCCTTCCATCCCGTTGAAACAATGGAAGAGGTAACGGAGCTTATTTTTTGAAACACCTGCTGACCCTACTAACACTGTCTCTGATTTTTGCCTCCTGTACGAAAAACGAAGCATCCGGGGAGGACCAAAGCGCCGCGGCGGCGGAAAAAAGTGCCGGCACTACCGGCAACGGGCAAGCCGGTCCGGTGCACCCCCGGTTTTCCCTCTCCCTCGACGCTCTTCTTGAATTAACGGAAAACCTTCCGGAAGAAATCCGGCGGGCGGTTGTAGAAAATCCGCGGCGGTTTCTAGAAGACGCGGATGATGTCCTGTCGCTGCCCCGGGAACAACTCATTCTCGTGGACAAGCAGCACCCCCTCCCCGCCGATTACGCGCCGGAGGACCTTACGGACCTCGCGGAGTACGGGTTCTATTTGAACAAAGAGGGGCTTCAGCTTAGGGAAATCTGCGTCCCCGATCTGTTGAACATGCACCGTGACGCCGTGGAGAAGGGACTGCGGCTGGTTATTTCCTCGGCCTACCGCTCCTACGCTTACCAGGAACAGGTATTTCAATATCATGTCGCCTCCATCGGTGAAGAGCAGGCCCGGCGCGAATCGGCGGAACCGGGGAAGTCGCAGCATCAGCTCGGGACCGCCGTCGATTTCGGAAGCATTACTCCCGCCTTCGGCGGCACACCGGAGGGAAAATGGCTTCGGGACAACGCCTGGAAATACGGTTTTTCTCTCTCCTATCCCGAAGACGCAGAAGAGCTGACGGGATACATCCATGAAATATGGCATTACCGCTGGATCGGCCGGGAAGCCGCGGCCTTCGAAAAGACCTACTTCCTGGGAATACAGCAGCACATGCTGGAGTTCCTTGCCGAGAAACGGGAAATCCTTGAATCGTCGCGGCTTTCGAAAGACGGCTGATTCGATGGAACTGCTGTCCCCGGCCGGAAATGTTGAAAAGCTCTATTACGCCTACGCTTACGGCGCCGACGCGGCGTACATCGGCCTTTCCAATTTTTCTCTCCGGGCAAAGGCGGACAATTTTACCCACGCCGACGCCGCCGCGATAACGGCCTTGAAGGGAAATAAAAAGCTTTACTGCGCCTTGAATATTTATTTCCATCATGAGGCACTGCGGAAACTCGAGGACTCCCTCGATGAGATTGCCGCCTACCCGTTTGACGCCTTTATTATTTCCGACATCGGCATTGTCCCCCGTATAAAAAAACGCTTTCCCGGCGTCCGGCTCCATGTAAGCACCCAGGCCAACTGCGTAAACGGAGAAGCCGCGAAACTCTACCGGGACCTCGGTTTTTCAAGGATTATTGTAGGAAGGGAAGTTTCCCTGAAAGAAATAGAGACAATAAAAAACACGGTCCCTGATATGGAACTCGAGGGATTTGTCCACGGCGCTATGTGTCTTGCCTACTCGGGACGCTGTTTTTTAAGCGCCTATATGGCCGGACGTTCCGGAAATACGGGCGACTGCGCCCATTCCTGCCGCTGGGAATACCGGCTGATCGAAGAATCGGAACGTCCCGGGGAATACTATCCGGTAATTGAAGAAGACGGGTATACAACAATTTTAAGTTCGAAGGACCTCTGCATGATCGATTATATATCCGAACTGCGGGACAGCGGCCTCGATTCGGTAAAAATCGAAGGCAGAATGAAATCGGTCTACTACACCGCCGTTGTTACCCGGGCATACCGGAAAATGATCGATTCCGTCGTTTTCAGAAGGAATGTTCCCGATGTAGAAGCTTTCCGGGAAGAACTGTTTCACATCAGCCACCGGGAATATTCTACGGGATTTTACTTCGGTACCGAAGAAATTGAACAGCCGGCGCGGACATCCTACATCAGAACACACATCCTTGCGGGGACGGTCCGGGAACAACGCGGAGACGGCCGGTATCTGCTTTCGGTAAAAAACAGCATCTATACCGGAGACACCATCGAGTACATCGGCCCCGATATTGTCTCGCTTCCCGACAGCGGATTCCGTCTTTTCGACGCCGGGGGAGAAGAAACCGATGCCGCCCATCACGGCCGGGACTTTTACATCGAAACGGACAAACCATTACGTGAAAATTATATTATTAGAAAGAAATTATGATCCCCTCCCTTTCTGTCATTATACCGGTATACAACAGCGCCGACACTATTGAAGCGGTCTTTGCTTCTCTATCGGAAACCGTCCCCGGCTTAACGGAAAACTATGAATATATTTTTGTAGATGACGGAAGTACCGACGGTTCGTTTTCCGTTCTCTTCCGGCTGCATGAGCGCTTTTCCTGCTGCACCGTCATCAAGCTGCGGGAAAACCGGGGACAGCAGAATGCCCTGCTCTGCGGTCTTCGGTATGTTACCAAGGAATACGCCGCTACCATCGACGACGACCTTCGGCACAACCCCGCCGACATCGGAAAGCTCTACCTGGAATTACTCCAAACCGGCGCCGACGCCGTGTACGGAATATACGCCCTTCCCCCGAAGCGCCGCGGCTTCCGGCGGGGTGGATTCCGGGAGGGGCTTCGAAGGGCCGGGAGCGGCTTAGTCGACCTGTTTTTTACCCGTTGCAGCGGAAAGCCCCCGGGAGTAAAGGCGGGAAGCTTCCGCCTTACCGGCCGGAGTACCGTCGACCGTATCGTTTCCGAACACCCGGCGGAACAGCCCTTTATTTACATTACCGCCGCCCTGCTGCGGTTTTCACGGAACATTGCGTCGGTCCGCTTTCCGGATGCCGCTCGACAGCCGCCTGCTCCTTTTCCGGCGGCGTTGAAACGGCGGCGGAGCAGGTACTCCTTTGGAAAGCTTGTCCGTTTGTTTCTTCGGCTCTGCGTATACTACGGCGGCATTCCCGGCAGCGGGATGTTCCGCCGGAAAGGGGGGCCTTTTACCGTCGAGACGGTCCTGCCGCCCCGGCCCCCGGACACGCGGGATACACGAAAAAAAATCCTCTTCCTCGGCTCCGGAAATAACCAAATCAATCCCATCCGGCGGGGCAAGGAACTCGGCTACTATATTATTGCTTCGGATTACTTCGCCGCGTCCCCGGGGAAGGCCGCCGCCGACGCGTCGGTAACTGCCGACGCCTTTTATCCCGAAGCAACCCTCGAAGCCGCCGGATGGCTTCAACCGGACGGCGTCATTACGACCGGCACCGATCAGACGGTCGTTACGATGGCGGCCGTTGCCGAAAAACTCGGCCTGCCGTCATACATCGATACCGAAACGGCCCGAAACGTTACCGACAAGGGGCGAATGAAGCGCGTTTTTGCCGCCAATGATATTCCGGCCCTTCCCTGGATGTTGCTCAGCCGTCCTTCTGAAACCGGGCCCGCCGCCGGCCTCGAAGCGCTGCGCCGGCTTCGCCCCCCCCTTGTCGTGAAACCGCCGGACAGCCAGGGGCAGCGGGGGGTGCTGAAACTTGCTTCAGCGGAAGAGGTGCTGGACCATATGGAGGATGTACTCCGCTACTCGAGACAGGGAAACATCATTGTGGAGGAGTATTACCAAAGCGATGAACTTACCGTAAGCGGCTGGGTAGAAAACGGGCGCGCGCGGATCCTCTCCGTAACCGACCGCGAAACCTTTGAACAGGGCCCGCATATCGGTATCTGCAGGGCCCACATGTACCCTTCCAAATACCTTCCCGAGCTGGGAGATGAAATTGAAACACTTACAAACAACATTGCCGCGGCCTTCCGCCTTCGGGAAGGGCCTATTTACTTTCAATACCTGACGGGAGACAGAGGATTACGGGTAAACGAAATCGCCTGCCGAATCGGCGGGGCGTATGAGGAAATTTTTCTTCCCGTATGTACCGGCTTCGATATTCTGAAAGCAAATTATTCCGCCGCCCTCGGCAGGCCCTCCCGGATTGCAACATATCCGGACTATACCTGGCGTACCCCGGGAATGTGTCTGTCGGCGCAGCTGTTTTTCGCGAAACCCGGCACGGTGAAGGAACTTCGGGGGCTGGACACGGTTACGCGCTTTCCGGCTGTAATTGCCGCGGCCTTTCACGTTATGGAAGGGGAAAGCATCGGGGAAACGGAAAACGCCACCGCCCGGGCGGGGTTTTTTATCGTACGAGCTGCATCACGACAAGCGCTCCACAGGGAAATAGACGCGGTTTTTCGTGTTTTACAAATTATCGGGGAATCCGGGGAAAATCTCATTATTCCCTACTCGGAAACCCTGTAAACCCGCGCCTTCCATGGTGCCCGATTTTGATACCGCGTAATCCGCATCGCGTACACCGGGGCCGTAAATTCACCGACCGGCACGGTATCTTCGGCAAGAAAACGGAGCATATCGGAATAATAGGGCCATATATTTCCGTAAATAATGTTCCACACCGGACGGCTGTTGTAAATAACTTCCATCTCCTCCGGCAGAATAATATATTCAATGTTCCGTTCCTCAATATACTCCCGAAACGAACTATCATGTTCCCGCAGATACGTCAGGTTCCGGTAATCGTACAAATTCCCCGGCAAAAATGCCGGCTCCGCGTTGATATTGGCAAGGACAACGGCGTCCTCCGGAACATGCCGCCTGACGGCTACAAGATACTGCCGGTAATGATTGTTCTTAAGCCACGGCAGCATCTGCAGGCTTGATGATACAACCGTCAGCAGCAGCAGGAGGGCAAGAAATCCGGTAAAGACCGCCTTTCGCTTTAGAAACATCGATAGAACGCGCGTAAGGAGCAGTAAGGCCGAGGGAAACAGAAAAACAACACTCGGCTGACCGTATCTGCCGATAAGGACAATTGAGGCAAGGACTGCAAAAAGAATTAGAAACAGCTGTGCCGAAACGGCGTACCGTCTTCCGGTGCTTCTTCCTTCGGCAAGGGCGGCGATAAAAAACCCGAGGCCCGCGGTACCCGCGCAGCAGAAAAGGAGCAGTTCCCCCCGGATGCACGGCGTGTAGTAGGTGCCGCTTATTTGAAAAAACAGTTTGTAGAAATAATCGGAAACGCCCCGCAGCTTCATAAAGAAGGAAGTATCAACCCCTAATGTGCTGCCGTAGGAAAGGTAATGCCGGACAAAGCTGGGATCAAAATAGAGGCTGATGCCGGTAAAAACGGCTGCCCCCGCGCCGGCGGGAAGCAGAAAAAAAACTAAATTACCTATTTTTTTGTCTCTCCAGTACGCGATTCTGTATACATACAGAAACAGCAGCGGCAGAAACAGAATAAACGCGTTCGGATGCACCCCCGCGGCTGCCGCGATACATGTCCCGGCAAGAACATCATCCCTCGCTGCCCCGGTACGGACAGATTTGAAAAAAAAATAGAGCGACAGAAGGTGAATGAATAGGAGAACGCTCTCCTGCCTTCCGAAACGGCCGGCGTAGAGAAACTGTATCCCGAAAGCGAGAAGCAGTACGGAAAAAAACGGGGCCCGCCCGCCCCCCTCTATTTCAACAATGAGGCGGTAATACACATACAAGGCGGCTGCCGCAAACAGCAGCGAAATACCTCTGACAGTACGGAGAGAGTACCCGAACAGTTTCATGCCCGCGATCTGCAGCCCCTGAAACAGAACGCGGAGTCCGTGGGGATGCCGTTCATACAAATCGAAAAATGGTTCCGTTTCCCCCGGTTTTCCGGTATGCAGGATATACCGGGAGAGTCCCGCGAGCCATGTTTCGTCGGAATGGACAAAAGGAAAGCGCTCGATGAACAGCAGATTGGCAAAAAAGTAGAGTAAGATGAAAACGATTATTATTATATGCCCTGTTCGCCACTTGACCATGCCGTTTAGACAGATTATAAATATAACAAGATAAAAAGAAAAGTCTAAGGAGGATTTATCGTGAAGCGTATAGCCCGAGCTTGTTTATTAATACTCATCAGTATTTCATGTACCGCGTTTATCGGCTGTCACCCTGAAAAACAGAAAGGAGAATACATTGTCGACGCTGAAGACGTTTCAGTTCTTCTGTCACAGGACAACACCGTTTTAGTAGATACACAAAAGTCAACTGATTATAAGGAAAAACATATCGACGGAGCCGTAAATATCAGCCGTTCCCATATCGTTGTTAACACTCCGTATCCGAATATGCTCGGCTCTTCGCGGCAAATTGCCGAAATTCTCGGCCTCCGCGGCATTTCCAACGAAACCCTGGTTGTTATTTATGACAACAATAACAATATGGACGCCGCCCGGCTGTGGTGGACCCTTCTCGTCTACGGTCATACAAAGGCGAAAGTTGTAAGCGGCGGCCTCAAGGCGCTCGAAGCCGCGGGGTTTGCAGCAAACGCGGACCGCGTCGCCACCACACCGGCCGCGTTCACCGTGTCGGTAAAAAATAAGGAATATATCGCCTCAACTGGGGACGTAAAAAATCAAGTCGATAATCCCGACCCGGATGTCTGTATTATCGATACCCGAACTTTGGAAGAATACACCGACGGTACAATTCCGGGGTCGATCCACGTTAATTACACGTCGAATAATTTCAAGGACGGAACATACCGGCCTGTGCGGCAGATACGGATCCTGTACCGGGAAGCCGGCATGAAACCGGACGAAACGGCAATTATGTACTGCAAAAGCTCGATCCGCGCGGCGCAGACATTTCTCGCCATGTACAACGCCGGATACGAGAACCTGAAAATCTACGACGCGGCATGGCTCGGCTGGTCCGACGACAGCTCCCTCCCGGTGTACCGGGCATCCGGAGAAAAGGTCCAGGCAACGGTACAGGACGGTTCATAGGGCCCTTAGGATGGACAAACGCGGGCTACGAAGTGGTCCAGTAACGTTTTTATGGAAGCTAAGCATAAGCAGTTTTCATAACTGATAAAAAAAGACCCCGATTTCTCGGGGTCTTTTTTTATCAGTTTTTTTTTACGCTAATAGTTTGGAAAGAATAGATGATTCAGTAATGTTCTTGTCTTCTATAGTTGTTTCTATTTGACCGTCTTTTATAATTGCAACAGTGGGGAACTTTTCAATTTTCAGCCTGTCCGCGAGGCCCCTCGATTTGTAAACATCGATCTTTACGACTTTGAAGCGCCCGTTGCTTTCTTTTTCCACATATTCCATTACCGGCAGTTTTTCACGGCAGTTAGAACAGGATGCATCGAAGACAAACGCCGCAACGGGGATATCGTCCCGCATTATCTGGCTGTAAAAGACTTCGGTTTCCGCGATGTATTTTTCCGCGCCGTACCCCGCGATAGCTCCGTCACCGACAGCTGTCGCGACCTGCTTTAAAAACTTGTCGTTAATATCGCCCACGGAGAAAACACCCTCGACGTTGGTTTCCATCCGCTCGTTGACCTCGACATACCCCTTATCGGTAATTTTTACCTGACCTTCGAGAAGCTCGGAATTCGGAAGGTATCCGATAAACTCAAAGCATGTGTCGACGGTGACCGGCTCCTCATTGCCGGTTTTGAGGTTTTTCAGTACTACCCGTTCTAAGTGGTCCTCCCCTTCAAACCGTTCAACCACCGTATTCCAGAGAAATTCCATTTTTTTGTTTTTTAACGCCTCGTCCCGGGCAATTTCGTTACAGTCCATCTTTCCGGTGTCGTGCATAACGGAAACATAGACCTTTTTCGCGAACTTCGTCAGGAACATTCCCTCTTCAATCGCCGCGTCTCCCGAACCGATGACCATAACGTCTTTTCCCGTATTCGCCGCGGCGTCACACGTCGCGCAGAAGGAAATACCTTTGTCGAAAAGATATTTTTCCTCATCCTGGGCCTTCGTGACCCGGGGCCGTCCTCCGGTAGCAATAATAACTACCTTGGCCTCGTACCGGTTTCGGAATGTTTCTACAATTTTTACTTCACCCTGTAGATCGATGGTTTTCACGTCGGTCAATTTGAAATCGACGCCGAATTTTTTGGCCTGCTTCTGGAAAAGCTCCATAAGACCGAGGCCGGTAGACCCTTCCGGAAATCCGGGGTAGTTTTCAATCTCATTCGTGTAGGTAGCAAGGCCTCCTACCAGCGCTTTTTCAATAATAATTGTTTTCAGCTGTGCCCGGCCGCAGTAAATCCCGGCTGTAAGTCCGCCGGCGCCGCCGCCGATAATCACAACATCATACTGTTCAACTTTTTTTTCTCGTGCCATTTTTAACTCCGTTTTCGTTACATAAAATATTTAACCAGCAGTTTGCTGCCGATTATTGCTCCAATGAACAGGAAGAGCGCGTATACCCATCCGGAAAGTGAAAGTGACGCGATACCGCTGAAAAGAGCGCCGATATTACATCCGAACCCGATCCTCGCCCCGTAGCCCATCAGCAGGCCGCCTACTACGGCCGCGATTACCTGTTTCCAGGATTTTAACTTTTTAATCTTAAACTGGGATGCTAAAAGGGTGGCCATTAAGGCGCCGAAAATAATCCCTAAATTTCTCATTGTGCCGGGGTCGCGAAGAAAACCGCCGTTCAGTGTTGCCTGGGCCCCGTCGCTTGCAAAATAGTACCATTTATCGACTGACCCGCCGAAGGCTCGGTAAATCCACGCGCCCCAATTGGCGAAAACACCGGAAACCCCCCACGGGTTTCCGGTACTTGCCAAGGTCACAATTTGAAACAGAGAGAGTAAAACCGCCCCGGTTACATAGGGCCACGCTTGCTTAAACCATTCATTATAGAATTTCGTTTCCCGAATTTTCAAAATCGGACCTCCCGATAGTTATTTCAGTTTTTCGATGATAACTTCCCATTCGCCGTCATCAATTTCTTCAACTTCGACGTTGTGTCCTTCTTTTCTCGCCCATTCAGGTACATTTTTCATAGCGCAACTGTGGTCGATTTGTACGATAAGAACATCATTAACAGCCATTTCCTTCAGTTTGTTCTGCGCCTTTACCAAAGGCACCGGACAAGCTTCGCCGTAGCAATCAAGTTCGAATTCTGCCATTTTTTTCTCCTTCTACAATAATTTATTAATAATACTTTATTAACTTTCCTGTTGTTTTCTGTTTGCCCACCTGTCGGCCATAATAAAGAGGAAGGCAATAAATACGAGCTGAATCGCAATCGCCCCCATCCAGCCGAAAACATTCGGAAGGAAGACGGCTTTGCCCCGCAAGATGACGTTATATTTCCAAAAGCCGAAGTCGTGCGCCCCCCACAGGGAACCCGCGATAAAAAAGACGAGGGACAGTATCTGCATGGTAAAGCCTTCGCCGACCCGCATGAGCGTTCCCGACGCGCATCCGCCGGAAATAACCATTCCAATTCCGAACATAAAGGCCCCGACAGCCGTTGCCCCGCTTACGGGGACCACATAGCCCATCCCCGGTATCGGCAGCCCCCTCGATGCCGCTCCGTACTTTATTGCCGTAAAACCGATTGACGTAATCGCGAAGGCAATGAGTACCGCCTTCGTAAGGTTTGTCCCTCCGGTTAAATAGGGGTCACGCAGTGACGCTGTAAAGCAAAAGCGCGCCTTCTGCAGGATAAACCCGAAAGCGAGACCGAGAAACCAGAAAAGACCAAGCCGCTGGGAAAATGTCAGCAGCAGGATCCCGACGGCAATAAGGACGATAAAAGACAAAAAGCCGAAGGGAAGCTGGTTTTTTTTCTTCTTCTTGCTCCTCGAACCTGAAGAACTTCTTCTAATTGAGGATGTTCCTGACGCGGCCCCTCCGCCTGTATTTTCAGCGGCGGTAGCGGCGTTATCTGCTGTGTCGCTCATACAAGACTCCTTATAAACTTCTTTTTATAAACTTCTTTAACTCTAAAATATCTAATTACATGTTGTTTCGATGATATAATAGAGCATATTCCTTGTCAATAGTGATTTTCAATAAGCTTTTCACTCATCTATTATCCGTACGGCCCCGGTATCCGCGGAAGAGGCATGTTCCGCGTACAATTTCAGGGCCTTCGAAACAATCCTGTTACGATCGCGGGGTGTAAAAGCCTTTTTCCCCCGCCTAAGCTCTTCATTCCGCCTGCTTTCGAGCTCCTCCGCGGTAATTTTGCCATTGATGCTCCGCTTTGTAATATCAATTTCGATACGATCACCGGTACGGAGCAGTCCTACAGCTCCCCCGGCGGCGGCCTCGGGGGAAATATGTCCGATGGAAAGCCCGGACGTTCCTCCGGAAAACCTTCCGTCCGTCATGAGGGCGCATGCTGAACCTAAATGCCTCGATTTTAAATATGAGGTGGGGTACAGCATCTCCTGCATTCCCGGTCCGCCCTTCGGCCCTTCGAAAATGATTACGACAACATCACCTTCCTTTACTTCGCCGGCCAGAATACCGGCGCATGCCGCTTCCTGGGACTCATATACCCGCGCGGGCCCCGAAAAGGTATACATTCCTTCATCCACACCGGCGGTTTTCACAATACACCCGTTTTCCGCGATATTTCCGAATAATACCGCCAATCCGCCTTCGGTGCTGTAGCAGTGTTCGATGTCTCGAATGCATCCGCCGGTTCTGTCTCTGTCAAGTTCCTCATACCGCGCGTTCTGCGACCCCAGCGCCAGGTTTCTTCCCCGCGTTCCGGGCGCGCATTCGTAGAGCTCCACCGCCTCTTCGCTTACACTTACCCTCGAAAGGTCGTACCGGTCCAAAGCTTCCTTCATGGGCAGACCGTCGACCCGGCAGACGTCGTCGGTATTCAGAAGACCTCCTCGTTCCAGCTCGCCTAAAATGGAATGGACCCCCCCTGCCCGGTTTACATCTTCGATATGATATGCCGAACTCGGCGCGACCTTGCATATATTCGGTACATTCCGGGAAAGCCCATCGATATCCGCCATGGTAAAATCGACACCGGCCTCCCGGGCAACGGCTAACAGATGAAGTACCGTATTCGTCGACCCTCCCATGGCAATGTCCAATGCCATGGCGTTGAAAAAAGCGTTTCTCGAGGCTATCGATTTCGGAAGGACCGATTCATCCCCTTCGTCATAGTACAATTTGGCCATTTGGACGATACGGCGGGCGGCCGTTTCAAAGAGCAGCCTCCGTTTTATGTGGGTCGCCACAACCGTGCCGTTTCCCGGAAGTGCCAAACCGAGGGCCTCGTTTAAGCAGTTCATGGAATTCGCGGTAAACATGCCGGAACAGCTGCCGCAGGTAGGGCACGCCGATTCCTCGAGCTCCGCCACTTCATCATCGGAAACGGCATCATCCGCGCTCATTACCATGGCATCAATTAAATCGTACTTCTTTCCTTTTATTTCTCCTGCTTCCATCGGACCGCCGGAGACAAAAATTGCCGGTATATTCAGGCGCATTGCCGCCATCATCATCCCCGGTGTAATTTTATCGCAGTTACTAATGCAAAGCAGCGCGTCGATCCCGTGGGCGTTGCACATATATTCCACGCTGTCGGCAATAAGCTCCCGGGACGGAAGGGAATACAGCATCCCCTCATGCCCCATGGCAATCCCGTCGTCGATGGCGATGGTGTTGAACTCCGCGGCAAAATATCCTTCATCTTCTATAATTTTTTTTAAGTCCTGACCGATTTCATGAAGATGTACGTGCCCCGGAACAAACTGGGTAAAGGAGTTGACAATTCCGAATATCGGTTTCCCGAACTGTTCCGGTTTCATGCCGTTGGCCCGCCACAGGCTCCGCGCGCCTGCCATTTTTCGGCCTTCCGTGCTTACTTTGCTGCGTAATTGTATTTTCATGTTCCTCCGTCTCCTGTTCTACTTCCACACTACACGATTTTTTTATACAATTGCAAGAAGAGGAGGAGATAAAATGATAGTCCGCGGCATTACCGTTTATGTAAAACCCGAATCGGTTGCTCCCTTTCGGGAGGCCACACTCAGCAACAGGGCCGGGTCGATCCTGGAGCCCGGGATATTTCGATTTGACGTGCTGCAGTCCGATGAAGATGAAACTGTTTTTTACCTTTATGAAGTGTATCAAGACGAGGCCGCGGCGGCGGCCCATAAAACCACCGGCCATTACAAGAGGTGGAAAGAAACGGTTGAACCGATGATGGCCGCCCCCCGGGAAGGAAAGGCCTTTACCCCGATATCCCCCGCAGATCCTTCAGAATGGTAAGGTCCTTCGGACGCAGGACCGGGACCGAGGGCTGAAGAATACGGAGTTTGACGGGAAAATCCTCCTTTTTCAGCGGTATGACTTCACCGTCGTGCTGAAAAAGCATGGCACCCGAAAAATTGACGGACATTTCCCGTGCTTCATACATCGCCACTTCATCTAACGCGGTGTGCTCCCCCTTGTAGAGGATTTCCTTTACGGTAAACTTTCGGCCGAGTTTCATTCTGCCGATGGTACAGACGTTTTCCCGGCCCGGAAGCACCAGTTTTCCGCCGCCGTAGGTCCGGTTTCCGCTTACTCCCATCGCGAGAAGGAGTACGACAGGATTGTCCGTATGGGCTTCTCCGTTGTAATCGGTGTAGTGAAGTTCGAGGGGAACCATATCGACTGAAAATTCATAAAAAAGGGCGGCCACATCCACCATCACCGAATAAAACGACCCCGGAATAATCCGTTTCAGCTTGTTCGTTTTATCGGTAACGTAGGCGTCTAAACCGAAACTCGCGATATTTGTCGCGTATTTTCGTATTCCCGATGCTGAATCGATCTGCAGGAGGGGGATTTTTGCCGCGGTACATTCGGATGAACACACGGCAAACGCGGTGTCCATTGTATCGGCATCGAGTCCGTCATTTCCGGTCCCCATGGGCATCCGAAACAAAACGGTATTCTCCCCGTTTCCGCTCTCCTGTATGTAGCGGTGGACCTCCGACGCGGCTTCCGTTGCCGTTCCGTCGCCCCCGGCGGTTATAAGCAGCATTTTTTTCTCTCCGGCCTTCGCGGAAATGAGACCGCGGACAATAGTTTCACAGTCGCCCGGAGAATGGGTCCGGTGGATGTGGATGCGGTTTTTCGAAAGCAGCACCCTGCTCGTGTCCGCCTGCCGTCCGCGCGCTTCGAGTTTGTCTACCGCCTCGGCAAATGCCGAGTGCCTTATAAAACCGCCTGCTACGGGGTTTGCGATAATATGAATTTCATCAAACCCGGCCGCGGCGGGCTGTGTCGAAATAAAATCCGCGAAATTGCCGACAAATTGTTCCATGCGCGTCTTCCCGGTCCCTTACGAGAGGAGGCCCTGAATAATAAGTTCCACCGCGTCGTCCTCCGACAGCCCCCGGGACATGAGGGTTTGCAGCTGTTTCGAATCTACACTGCCGATTGCCGCTTCGTGGGTCACATGCGCTTTCGGGTTGTTTACCTGCACAATCGGTATCGCCCGCGCCACCGCGCTGTCCTGCACAATTTCCTTACAATCGACATGCCCGACCGCGTAAGGAGCGTCCGCGGAAAGGTCGTTATAAATCTCGGCATATGAATTGTCCCGCAGGGCAATGTGGGAAATAAGCACTCCCTTTGCGTGTTCACCAATTAATTTCCCCGCCTCCCTAATTTTTACAACATCGTCACCGGTAGCGTTAATCCTGGCCTTCATTTCTAAGGTGCTGTATGCTTCACAAACCGTTGCATAATCGATGTCCATCAGCCCGACCCTCCCTTTCAGCAGTTCGAACTCGGTGGAAAAGAAGGCCCCCTCTTCGAGAAATATTTCCGCCTTCGGGACCACTTTAATTCCGCCGTAGTCGCCGTGCACATGCCGTTCGAAGTAGGAGTATCGTCCGTTTTTCTTTACCCGGATCCGGGCGTTCATGATATGCTCGATCTCCTTCGCGTTTGGAAAGGTACAGTGAGCTAGAAATGAAGCTTCGGCGTCTTCGCCTATTTCAATGTCCATTTCAATCCGCTGAATCCCATTTTCCGGAATCATGCCGAAACAGAGATGGACGGGGTTTTCGAGTTTCACTCCCGGAGCCACCCTAAGCCGCGCGGAAACTCCCTCATCCTGCTCCTCGGCGTCAATTGAAAGCCCCTCGACGAGGGTAGACTGAAGTACCTTGTTTCCGTGTATTTCGACATGCGCAGTGTTCGGTCCGAAGTGCTTATGCATCCGGATCGACGCGAGCATTTCCTCGATTATCTGTTCGTTACCCATTTTCTGCCTCTCGTGTGTCCGGATTGTTTTTATGGGTGCAGGGAATACACTTCCCTTTAAAATAATCAGCCATCCGTTCCGCCGTCCCTTTGTCCACTACCTGTCCGTGGCAGAGGAGGAACGCGTGGTCGGCCTCCTGAAGCACCCTGGCGCTGTGGGTAATGAGAATGACCGTCGCGCCCTGCCGTTTGAACTCGTGAATAATGTGGAAAATATATTCAATGGCGTCGGTATCAATACCGGAATCAGGTTCATCCATTAAAACGATCTTCGGTTCCATCACGAAAATCGACGCTACTTCGATCCGCTTCCGCTCTCCGCCGCTTAAGGTTTTATCCACCGCCCTGGAAAGATAGCGTTTCGGTTCGAGGCCGACCCTCTCAAGGGCGTTCGTAATGACCGCTAACTGGTCGTTTTTCGCGGCACCCTGTAAAAACGCTTCCACGGTAATGCCGGTAAACCTGGCCGGCTCCTGCCACGCAAGCGTTATGCCCCGTTGCGCCCGTTCGTAAATCGGAAGATCGGAAATATTCTCGTCTCCGAACATAACTTTTCCATCATGGTCGAGATATTCCGGCAGCCCCATAATCGTCTGCGCCAGGGTCGATTTTCCCGCGCCGTTCGGTCCGACAATGGCATGAATATGGCCGTCCCAAAAATCTATATTGACATTGTGCAGTATTTTTTTATCGTCGAAGGACAATGATAAATTTTCGACACGAAGCATCCCCATTATTTTCCCCCTTCAGCTATTCCCGTTAACAGTTCGGTGTAATACCGTTCTTCCAATTTTTCTTCCGGCACACCGAGGTCCCGAAGGACCGAACGGACCTCCGCTTCCGCCGCCGACTGTGCTTCTTCCTCCGCGGAGCTTACCAGTTTTTCAATCTCGACAAACCAGCCGAGGGTTTCCACGCGGCTCAATTCCACGGTTAGTTCTCCGGCTGTAAAAACCTCGCTTTTTTTTACTTTCCTAACATAAACCGGACAGTGAAATTCCTGAATAAAGCGGAGAAAATTTTCCGCGTTTGAAACGGAAAACTCAATTTCCAAGTTTTTTTCAATTCCCTTTTCCCGCTTCTTTTTTTTCATTGTAACAATCGTTGTAGAAGGCTGTTCCCGCACACGAAATGTTTCTTGTCCCCCGGGAAAATGATAGTAGGTATCGTTTTTCGTGTACTCGCCGGTAAAGGTATACTTCTCCCGCAGCTTTTTTCGGATTTCTTCCGGATTATCGATCCAGGCTTTGCATTCAATTTCGTACGTATCTTTCATAATTATCAGGAATTACTCTATTTCCAGTTCAAAACACCGGGATCGTAGTCCTTCGGCGGAATAAAGCCCAGCAATTCAATCAACGTGGCGGCTAAGGAACTTATTCCGAGGCCTTCCCGTAATTCCAGTTTGTATTCTCCGTTATAGTCCGGATCGTAGATGATACATGGCACCGGATTGAGAGAATGTGATGTCTTTGCCTGAGGTTTTCCATTTTCCTTCATTTTCACACTACCCGTTTTCTTGTCGTGTTCAAACATGTCGTCTGAATTGCCGTGGTCGGCACTGACAATCATTACCCCGCCGGCTTTTTTCACCGCTTTCATCAATCTGCCGAGCCCTAAATCGAGGGCCTCCATCGCGCAGAGGACCGCCTCGTAAATTCCCGTATGGCCGACCATATCTCCGTTCGGATAATTCAGGCGGATAAAATCGTACTTCCCGCTTTCAACAGCTTCAATTACCGCGTCCGTCAGCTCGGCGCTCTTCATCCACGGCCGCTGCTCAAAGGGGACATTATCCGAAGTAATTTCTACGTAGTCCTCTAAGGTTTCATCGAATTTTCCCAGCTTGTTGCCGTTAAAAAAATAGGTTACGTGTCCGTATTTCTGGGTTTCACTAATTGCCAGCATCCGTACCTTTTCCTGTACCAGGAATTCGCTCATGGTCCTGTCAATCGACGGAGGTGAAACTAGATACTGTTTCGGTATTTTCAAATCGCCGTCGTATTCCATCATCCCGGCGTATTCGACATCGGGCCGTCTCCCCCGGTCGAACTTATCGAAATCGTCTTCTTCAAATGCCGAGGTAATTTCCAGGGCCCGGTCGCCGCGGAAATTGAAGAAAATTACGCTGTCGCCGTCGGTAACCGGCCCGACGGGTGTTCCGTTTTCCGCGATAACAAAGGGCGGCAGGTCCTGGTCGATTGCTTCCGTTTCTTCACGGAGCGTTTCAACTGCCTCTTTCGCCGAGGGGAAATACCGTCCTTCACCGCGGATATGCACCGCCCAGCCTTTTTTCACCATGTCCCAGTTCGCGCCGTAGCGGTCCATGGTAATGACCATCCGCCCTCCTCCCGACGCGATGCGGAAATCGACACCCTTTTTATTAAGGGCGGAGAGGTATTCTTCAAAAGGTTCTATATACTCGAGGGCCGATGTTTCCCCGACGTCCCTTCCGTCGAGAAGGGCGTGGATTCGTGCCGTCTGAACACCTTCGTCCAGCGCCTTTTCCAGCATTGCCTTTACATGATCTAAGTGACTGTGTACGTTGCCGTCGGAAAACAAGCCGATAAAATGCAGCTTTCCCCCGCTGTTCCTGACATTTGCAACAAGTTTTTTCCACACCTCGCCCTCGAACATCTCACCGTTTTTAATCGCCGCGTTGACCCGTTTCGCTCCCTGCGCGAAAACACGGCCGCATCCGATCGCGTTGTGCCCCACTTCGCTGTTTCCCATATCGTCGTCGCTCGGAAGTCCCACGGCGGTACCGTGCGCTTTCAGCTTTGTATGAGGACATGCTGCGTGAAGCTCGTCTAAGCATTCTGTTCTCGATTCCAGAACACCGTCTCCTTCTTTATATTTGCCGTATCCCACGCCGTCCATAATGACCAGGACAACGGGGCCTTTTCTCTTCTGAAATGCCGTTGATGTAACCAGTGGTTCTACCATTTTTCATCCTCTCCTCAAAACTGCTACAGGCAGAGTAGTCTAAATTGCCGCAACAATCAATATTACAAGATACGAAGAAGATCACCGGCCGTAAAGACAGGTTTCTTACAGGTAAAATTCTCACACACATACGCCGCGGCACCTCTATCCGGGAAGGGATAGGCCTCCGTAAAGGGCGCTGTTTTCCCGAGTTCCGCCGCGGTGTCCGTTGTTTTCAGGAGAATTACGGTCCCCGGCCGGAGTTTTTTACCCGCCGCCTTCGCCATTTCCCGTGCGGCATCCTCCCCGCCGACAATAACAAGCTCTTTCGGTCCTTCCGTTATCGCGTACAGAGAAGAAAGAAGCATGGCAGAAGCATGGGGATACCCGGTCAGCTCGTCCATGGCCGTTTGGATAATTCCTTCGCTTATTTCCCTATATTTCTCCTTCCCGGTAATCCGGAACAGGACCGCCCCGTTTTCCGCCATTAGCGAGTTTCCCGACGGTACGGCATTGTCGATCAGTTCCTTCTTCCTAATTAACACATCATTTTGCCCGGAAGCGGTTACAAAAAAGCCGCCGTTTGCCGTATCGTAAAAATGTTCGGCCGCGTAGTCCATAAACGATGCTGCTTCCGCGAGATAGGAGGGCCGATACCCCGCCCGGTACAGCTCCAGGAGCCCCCGGACCAGGAAAGCGTAATCGTCAATCATACCGGGCGTGCCTTTTTTCCCTTTTCTGTATGTATGAAGGATGCCGCCGCCGTCAGTTTTCATTTCAGAAATGAGAAAATCCGCGGCGCCGGCTGCCGCCGTGTAATAATCGGTATTGTCGAACACCCACGCGGCCCTGGCCAACGCGTACAGAAGGAGGCCGTTCCAATCGGTCACTATTTTATCATCGGTATGGGGCCGTACACGCTCCTCCCGGAACGCATAGAGGTGTTTTCGTACCTCATCGAGTTTTGCCGCGCCGCCCGGCGCGTCGGTCCCGATATCGGTATAGAGAATATTCTCCCCGGTTTTTGCCCGAAGCGCTTCGTCGAAAAAATTCCCCTCTTCCTGAAGGTGAAAATAGCCCGCGTACTCCTTCCCCGCCGGTCCTAAGAGGCGCATAAAGTCGCCGTAATCCCATAGGTAGTACTTGCCTTCAACGCCTTCGCTGTCCGCGTCCTCCGCTGAATAAAACGCCCCTTCGGGAGACTGCATGTCCCGAAGCAGATATTCAATAATTTCCTCCGCGGTTTTTCGATACTGGCTGCCGCCGGTAACGAGATAGGTTTCGGTGTAGGCCAGCAGGAGCATGGCCTGGTCGTAGAGCATTTTTTCAAAGTGGGGCACCTTCCATTCCCGGTCGGTGGAATAGCGGTGAAAGCCGAAACCGACTTGGTCGTACATACCGCCGGCCCGCATCCGCCGCAGCGTCGATTCCACCATTTCCAAGGCCCGCCCATTCCCGTTTTCGCCGTAATAGCGGAGCAGAAAGAGCAGATTGTGCGGCTGCGGGAATTTCGGTTTTTCGCCGAACCCGCCGTACGCCTCGTCGAACCGTTTTTCCAACAGCGAATATGCCCGGGCGTAGATCTCTCGCAGCCGGGGTGAGACCGCGTCGAGGGATTCCACGCTAACCGGTGCCGCCGCCTCGGCGTTCCGCTCCTTCAGGGCCCGGGTGATTGTTTCACCGCTTGTAAGGACTTCTTCCCTCCGCTCTTTCCATGCCGTTTCTATCCTCGGGACAAGGGTAAGCATCCCCGTCCTCATTGCATTTCCTTCTTTTGGTATATAGGTCGCGGCGAAAACAGGCTTCAAGTCCGGGGTCAGGACAAGGTTCAGCGGCCAGCCTCCGTTCCCGGTAAGCATCACGGCCGATTCCATATAAATTGCATCGATGTCGGGACGTTCCTCCCGGTCTACTTTAATGGAAATGAAAGCCCGGTTCATGAGTTCCGCCACTTCTTCGTCCTCGAATGATTCACGTTCCATAACATGGCACCAGTGGCACGTTGAATAGCCGATGGAGAGAAATATCAGCTTGTCCTCACGCCGGGCAGCTTCGAATGCCTCCTCTCCCCAGGGATACCACGCTACCGGATTGCGGGCGTGCTGCAGGAGGTAGGGGCTGTTCTCCTCCGATAGTCTGTTTGTATATTTTTGCATTGGTTTCATACTATTTCCTTATATATATAGTAATAAATATATTGTAAAAAGAAAAGGAACTTGACTTATCAAAAAAGAAAGCAGCACCTTTCCGTTTTATCTGAGCAGCCGGGAGGACAGCCGGCTTCCCCTCCGCTACACCGGGATCCTGTACGGCGGGCTTAAGGGCGATATCTGCAGCAGTACCGGCATTATGAACGGTGAAGACGCGGTGAAAATGCTCCTCGCGGGGGCTTCCTGTGTGCAGGTCGTCAGCACTCTCTACAAGAACAAGGTAACGGCACTTGAATCAATCGTGAAAGGGATTGAAACATGGATGGACAAAAAAGGGTACGAAAACATCAGTGATTTTCAGGGAAAACTCAGCAAAAAAAACAGCAGCGACCCGGCAGTATACAAACGGGCGCAATATGTAAAACTGCTGCTGAAACCGGAAATTATAACGGAAAACTATCCCGTGATGTAA
>CAYTSI010000012.1:0-51558 GCA_964440465.1 uncultured Spirochaetales bacterium | reverse complement strand
ATAAAAAAAACGGTATGCCTGGACGTCTTGGGGGCATACCGTCTTTAATATTGGGGTTATATGTAACCCATTAATTACATCGGCCGAATGCGTGTCAACTTTAGTATTTTTGGCGCCGGGAAATAAGGTCAATGTGGTATTGGATCGATTTTTTTAGGGCGGTGTACAGTTTCAGGCTGTTTTCGGCCCCTGAGCCCGACTCGGACACCTCTTTTGCCGTTTTCTGCAGCAGGAAACCGGCAATTTCTTTTATCGGGGAGGTGGTAATCTCGGTGTCGACGGTTTGCAGTCCCTCGAGAATGGAAGAGATTTCTTCCGGATTTGCCGCTGACAGGAGGGATCGGGACAGATCGATACCTCCGCGGACGGTTTTCTCCAGACTGTGGAGTTCCAATTGCAGTTCCCGGAACGCTTCACGGATGTTCCCCGCGTCCGGTCCCTCTCCGCCGATTTTTTTCCGTATTCGGGTGATGGTGCCGTCAATTTGGTCCCGTATCTCCGGCAGGGCCAGAACGTCGTCGATCTCGGCGGTCTTCATCCCGGCAATGGCCGTTCCCTTCTCCGAGAGGGTATAGGTTTCCGGCGCAGCAGCGGCAAGCTGCTGTTCGAACCATTTGGCGTACACGGAAAGGCGCTTGTCCGTCAGAACCCGGCCCCCGCCGGCTGCCTCGGTGTAGTAGGGGGCGCCGCCGCGCAGGTAGGCGAAATTCATGGTTTCGGCGGGGTCCGTACGGCGGGAAAGGTAATGTGTCCGGTGTTCAAAGAAGCTGCCGGCAAAATGGGTCTGCTTTTCCGGATAGCCCAGATCCAGGCCGGCACAGTAGACCGGTCCCGGACCGAGGTAGCGGGCAAAATCCCACGCGGTGGTTGCAACGGACCCCCCGGAGCCTAACATGTCCCGTTTTCCCGCCCCTTTTTCGAGGACGGCGCCGAGGGGGAACACCGACCCTCCCATAAACACCCGCCCGCGGCAGAGCCGGAAAGTCCGGGGATGGGTGGACGGCTCTGAAACGAGGAGAGTATCCGGAAAAGGAAACCCGTCGAGGTGGCGGGTGTTCCAGTACTGCGGGTCCACTACCACCAGGAAATCGGGCCGCAGCCCGGTATCCGCGCAGAAGCGCGCGCTGGTATCCACCGCGATAACGATGCAGCGTGTCCGTAAATCGGAAAGACGCGGACGCAGGGCATCGAGAGTGGGCCCCGCCGCGAGAAGCAGTTTCGGGAGGCGCGCGAAACTCCCCCGAAGGTCCCGGATGTCGCTGCTCGTTTCCAGCACGTGCATATTATGAATGACATTTTTTACCCATGTCTCGCCGAAGCGGATCAGCGTGTTTTCGTTAATTTCTGTTTTCGATTTGTACGTCTGTAAAGCGGACAGAAGGCCCCGGCAGTAATCGGGATACAGCTGCAGAATACCGCGGTTCGGCAGGATGGAGAAGGATTTTCTCCCCTCTCCGGAGATGCACCGGATGAGTTCCCGGGGCTCCGGCTGAAAGAGGAGGGTGACCCGCCGGTCCCGCAGGATATGGCTTATGTCCCGCAGATGGAGGATCTCTTTCAACAGTGCTGTATCGGGGACGACAATGTAGACTCGCGGGTCCGGCAGGGTCCGAAGACATTCCTCCGCGGTGTATCCAAACCCCAGTCCGATGAGAACGATGAATCCGGGGGCCTCCTCGCCGAGGGATGCGGCGAGCCGCCGCGCTTCCCGGACAGGGGCGTGTCTGCTGTGGAGATACTTCCCGGAAACCCGGGCGGTCAGGTTCGAGTCGGCCGCCGTTATCGGTTCAAATCCGCGTATTGTATCTGTTTTTTCGAGCAGAACGCGGACCGATTCATCGAGGTCATCCAGGGCGGCGGTGTTCGCGTCGAAAAATGTCATTCCAGGTCCACCGTAATCTTCATGCCCGGCTTGATGGGTGCTCCCGGGGGAGGGTCCTGAGATACCACCCAGCCTTCTCCCCGGAGGGTAATCGACACATTGTCGATTTTAAACAGCGGGAGTATTTCCCGCTTTGAAAGCCCGGTCAAATCGGGCATGGTGTCCCGGATAATCAGTTCCTTCGGCGGAGTTGTTTCTACAACCCCCGGGTGCCGGACAATAATGTCCCCCGCCCGAGGAATGCCGAAGTAGGGGACCATTTCCTCTATTACTTCCCGCACAACCGGAACGGCAACGCGGCTTCCGTAATATTCTTCTCCCTTCGGGTATTCTAGGACCGCGTACACGATAAACCGGGGGGCTTCCGTCGGAAAAATCGCGATGGTGGAAGCGAGAAACGCCTTTTCCGAGTATTTCCCCGTTGTTTTGTCGATTATTTCGCCGGTACCCGTTTTCGCGGATATCCGCAGACCTTCGATATACAGGTCCCGTGCCGTTCCCGCGGGAAATGTCGCGGTTTCCATGTACTCAAGCATATTTTCAGCTGTTTCCCGGCTAATGACCCGGCCGAGGGACTCGGCAGTGTTCCGCGTTTTAACTTTGCCCTTCGGGTCGAGGATTTTTTTTACTACACGGGGCCGAAGCATAATTCCCCCGTTTGCTATTGCCGTCGCGGCAGTAACGACCTGCAGGGCGGAAACACCGATTTCCTGGCCGAAGGCGATTGTTGGTTTTGACCGGATTGACCACCTGCTGACGGGGCGCAATTCACCGGAGGTCTCGCCCGCCATCGGAATTCCCGTGGGGGTACCGAAGCCGAAATCTCGTAATTTTCCGTAAAACTTTTCCGATGATACCGTTTCCGAAGCCGTCGCAATTCCGACATTACTGGAATACTGGATAATTTTCCGCGCGTTTACCCAGCCGTGGGCCCTGAGATCACGAATAAGTACATCCTCCTGTTCCCCTGGAATTTCAATGGTGTACGCTCCGCCGCAGTAAAAAGTGTCCGCCCCGGTAATCCCTCCCGAATCCATGAAGGCGGAAAGGGAAAAAATCTTGAAAACGGACCCCGGTTCGTAGGAAAATTCAACCGGCCTGTTCATTCTGCTGTTCCTGTCATACGCGGCAAAGGAGTTGGGGTCGAAATCGGGTTTGGATACGTATGCCAGAATATCGCCGTTTTCGGCGTCCGCGATCAGCAGCATGACCGAATCGGCATCGTTTTCCGTATATGCCTTTTCAGCAATCGTGTCGGCGAAATATTGAACATTGAGATCGATGGTCAGGAAGAGCTGATTGCCGTAGACAATTTCCTCTTCCGACTCCTCAATGCCCGGGGACAGTTCGTGGTCGTAGGAGTATTCGAGGCCCGCTAAACCGGTATTGTCGGTGCCCACATATCCGATAAGATGGCTTGCTAAATTCCGTTCGGGATAACTCCGCCCGAACTCAGGTTCTAAAGAGATCCCCCTGCATTTTCCGGCCCGAATTTGTTCTTCTATTTTCTCCGCGGCTGTTGTCGAGATTTTCCGTTTTATATAGAGAAAGCCGTTGGATTCGGTAAAATACGCGTATAGCTGTTCCGGGTCCATGTCGAGGATATTTCCCAGAATTTCAGCTGTTTCCCGGGGCTGTTCAATATGGGGGACCCATGCCGTTACCGAGGAGAGTTTGGTCTGAATAGCAAGGACCCGCCCGTTTTTGTCGAGAATAGGTCCCCGTTCCACCAGCGGAGCAGCTAAGGTAGACGTTGCCGAGGGTTTCGCCTTCACAAGCATAATCGAGACATACTGCCACAGCACGATGAGGACAAAAAGACCGGTGACACTTATGAAAAATAGAAAGCGGTTCCTTGCTTTGTTATCTCTTTCCCGCATAAAATTCCATAACTTATAGTAATACAAGCCCCTTTTGTTGTCGATATGAATTGTAGAAGGCTATGGTATCGTCGATAAAAAATCAACAAGTAGTACGAAGAAAAAAAACGCCCCGGCGGGTAAAAAAGGTAAAAAAGCCGGATAGAAAGCAGGGCAGGGCGCGGACCTTCAAACTTTCCCGCAAAGTATCGATTTACGCGGCCGCCGGTTTGTGCGTTCTTCTTTCCGGTTTGTTTATTTCTTCGAGTGTACCGATTTTCGGTTCCGTGGAAAACGCCGGGGGAATTGCCCTGCCGGCAGACCCGGAAATTGAAAGCTGCCTGTTCGAATATTTAGAAGGACCGGCGGAAACTCCCGAGCGGGAGGTGGAATTGCCCCACGTTTCGGTACTTGCCTCCATCGATCCGGTTACCCGTACGATAGCAAGGGGGGACACCCTGTCCGAGATTTCGGAAGAATACGGAATTTCTTTAGGGACCCTTATCAGTTTCAACAAAATTCAGGACGTGCGGAAAATTAAAATCGGCACATCCTTGAAAATTCCCAATTCCAACGGCGTTTTGTATACCGTTCGGAAGGGGGACAATTTAAGCTCAATTGCCGACAGGCACGATGTCAGTTTAAATGACATTTTAGACGCGAACGACTTGGAAACATCGGTAATTACCTCCGGACAGGAACTGTTTATTCCCGGCGCCGAAATAAACTCCTTCGAGCTGAAAAAGGCAACGGGGCAGTTATTTGTCTATCCGGTGCGGGGCACACTTTCTTCTCCCTTCGGAATGAGAAACGATCCCTTTACGGGGGTGCGGAGAATGCATTACGGCATTGACTTGGCAAATTATACCGGGACCCCGGTGAAAGCGTCGATGGAGGGAACAATTATTAACGTCGGATACAGTTCCCGGACCTACGGCAACTATGTCATCATGAAACACAACGGCGGATTTCAAACACTCTATGGACACTTGCACGACGTTTATGTTACAAATGGGACGTACGTACGGCAAGGGCAAACGATTGGTACGGTAGGGAATACCGGCAGAAGTACCGGTCCCCATCTTCATTTCAGTATCTACAAGTACCAGAATCCGGTCGACCCTCTACAATATTTATTCTAACGGGAGCAGGCAGATGCGCAGGATAGTTTTTATTATTGTCGGACTTTTTGCCGTATTTACAATGATTCGTGCCTACGCGGCCACGAAACAGACCGCTTCGGCGGAGGAAGAGAAAATCCCGATAGAAGAAGTGAATTACGCCGACGGCGGTACACCGAAGGGCAATCTGTAGCCCTTTTTATCTATCTTATTTTCCACAGCAGTACTTGTATTTTTTTCCGCTTCCGCAGGGACATGGATCGTTCCGTCCGACCTTCGGTACGGTCCGTTTCACCTGGGCTTTTTCGGGAGTTCCTTTTCCGCCGGCCGCCCGCGCCCCAACCGCGGCGCCGGACACGGCGGCACCCGCGAACTGGCCCATGTTGGAGTGGGAGGCCGTCGTTCCCTGAACAGCACCGCCGGCCGGTTTTGTTTTCGGACTGTCGGTCCGTATCCGTACTTTCAAAATTTTCCGGGCAATGGCCGTTCGAATGTCATCGATAAGGCGGTCAAAAATATCGAACCCTTCGAGTTTGTATTCTAAAAGCGGATTTTTCTGTCCGTAGGACCGAAGATAGACCGCCTCCCGAAGGCTTTCGAGGTTTTCCAAGTGGTCCTGCCATCTGCTGTCGATGGAGTAGAGATATTCATACCGGATAAACGTATTGAACGCCTCCTGTCCCACCTGGGCGCTTTTTTCTTCAAGGTCTTTTCGGAGGGCTTCCGTCAGATACTGCTTCAGCTGTTCGGAAGTGTAGGAAACCAAGTCGTCGTCGGGGACATCGAGTTCATAGTAAAAGTTTTCTATAAGCTCCTCTCGAAGTCCGATAAGGTTCGGCGCCGCCTCTCCGCGGCTTTCCTCGAAACGTTCCGCAATTCCGGTTGCAATGTCCGCCGCCGTATCCATAATCCGCTCTTTCAGGTTATCGTCCCGCAGAATGGTGTCCCGCTGCTCGTAAATGTACTTCCGCTGTTCATTCAGCACGTCGTCATATTCGAGAAGATGTTTCCGTATTTCGTAGTTCCGTTCTTCAACCCGTGTCTGGGCGCGCTCAATTGCCTTGTTGATGAGGGGATGAAAAATGGGCTCCCCCGATTTCATACCGAAGCGGGACATGGTGCCTTTAAAGTTTTCACCTCCGAAAAGCCGCATTAAATCGTCGTCGAGGGAGATAAAAAACCGGGACTTCCCCGGGTCTCCCTGACGACCCGAGCGGCCCCGCAGCTGGTTGTCAATTCTTCGGGATTCATGACGTTCGGTCCCGAGGACAAAAAGGCCCCCGGCCTCCTGTACCTCCTGATAGTCTGTCCGCCATTTTTTATATTCCCGTGTCAGGGCGTCCCGGTATTCCTGTTCTTCCGCTTCGGTACCTACGCTTCTCCTGGCCCGGTGTTCGGGGCTGCCGCCAAGCTTGATATCGGTGCCCCGCCCCGCCATGTTGGTTGCTATGGTAACCGAGCTCTGGGCGCCTGCTTCGGAAATGATAAGCGCCTCCCGCGCGTGGTTCTTTGCGTTTAAAACTTCGTGCTGAATACCCCGTTTTTGCAGCGCGCCGGACAGCCGTTCCGATTTTTCAATGGACACGGTCCCTACGAGGACAGGCTGGTTCTTGTCCACGGAACGCTGGATCTCGTCGCAAATGGCGTTGAATTTTTCCGCTTCATTGAGGTAGATAACGTCGTCTTCGTCCTTTCTAATGACCGGGCGGTTCGTGGGAATGACAACAACCTCGAGATTATATATTTTTGCAAATTCCTTCGCTTCGGTGTCCGCGGTACCGGTCATTCCGGAAATTTTTTCGTACATACGGAAATAATTCTGGAAGGTAATGGTGGCCATCGTTTTGTTCCTGGCCGCGACATTGATATGCTCTTTTGCTTCGATGGCCTGGTGCAGTCCGTCGGAGTAGCGGCGGCCGTGAAGGATACGGCCGGTAAATTCGTCGACGATCTGGACCTTTCCCTGCTGTACAACATAGTCGACGTCCCGGTGAAAAAGATAGTGGGCCTTTACGGCCTGGGTAACGTAGTGGAGATATTCAAAATTTTCTTCGTCGACGAGAGAGCCGGAAATAATTTTCTGCCGCTGTAAGAGGTTTTCAATCTTGTTCATCCCCTCTTCGGTGAAGGTGGCCCGTTTCCCCTTTTCATCGAGTTTATAGTCTCCTGATGCTTCTTCAGGGTACTCTTCCGTTTTGGGGTCTTTTTCACATTCCGTCAGCTCGGGAACGATACGGTTTACCTCCCGGAACTGTTTTGTGTCGTCCTCCGCCGGACCGGATATAATAAGCGGCGTTCGGGCTTCGTCGATCAATATGCTGTCAATTTCATCGATAATGCAGAAGTTATGGTTCCGCTGGACCTTCCCCCGGATGTCCCGGCGCATGTTGTCTCTGAGATAGTCGAAGCCGAATTCGTTGTTTGTTCCGTAGGTTATGTCCTTTTTGTACGCTTCTTTCCGCGCCTCGTTGTCCATATTCGACAGGATATTGCCCACGGAAACGCCGAGATAGGAAAAGACGGGTCGCATCCAGTCGGCGTCCCGTTCCGCTAAATAGTCGTTAACGGTGACCACATGAACGCCCTTCCCCGTCAATGAATTGAGATAGGCCGCGGCGACACTGGAAAGCGTCTTTCCCTCTCCGGTTTTCATTTCCATAATTTTCCCGTTATGAAGAACAATTCCTCCTAACAGCTGCACGTCGTAGGGCCGCTCGCCTAAGGCGCGCCGTGCCGCTTCCCGTGCCAGGGCGAAGGCTTCGGGGATGAAAGCATCCAGGCTTTCCCCTTTCGTGTAACGTTCCCGGAACTCATCCGTTTTTTTTATATAGTCTTCGGGGCCGAGTTCCATGGCCCAGGATTCGAGATTATTTATCTTATATACCAATGGAAGCAGCTCTTTCAGGTCGCGTTCGTGCTGTGTTCCGAAAATGGTGCTTAACAGACTCATGTTTTTTTCTCTCCTCAGTTAGAGATTCCCTTGTATGTATACTATGTCTGAAGATTGACATAGATTTCAAGCCCTAGTACTATGGCCCGAATGAAGAAAAGCATTCCCCTTTCGATACTGGTTTACAGCATACTAATAATTCTCGCCGGATGTCAAAAGGGAAGTTTGGAGACACTGGAGAAGGAAGTCCTTTTCCGCCTCTCCTACGGGAAGGCGGAGGATGAACTGACGTTTTTTCACAAATCCGGAATGGAACTGCCGCGGGCCCATGCGGCGATGTCCGGCGGCATTGTATATGTCGGGTCTCCCCAGGGGCGGAAGGTAATGAAGTTCAACTCCTACGGAGATCTTATCGGACTCTTTTACAATACCGAAACCAACCCTCCTCCGGTACTGCTGTCGAAGGAACTGCCGGAAGGCGCTGTTTCTACAAAACAGGCCTTCCCGTATCAGTTTTCCGATATCGGCGACATCGCGGTAACGAAAAACCACAGCCTTCTCATCCAGGCAGAGATAGACGAGCAGCGGCAGGAATTCGACCCGGAACTCCAGGTCATGCTGGACCAAATCGTCCTCCGGTTTTCCCGTACCGGTGAATTGATCGATTTTTTAGGGCAGGAGGGTTCCGGGGGGACGCCGTTCCCGTATATCGAACGGGTCAGCACTACCGTACAAGGAGAAACCGTTGTGTTCTGCCGCACCCCGGTTACGTGGATTGTCTACTGGTTTACCCGCGGCGGCTTTTTAAAATATAAAATCGATTTCGACCTGCAGTCGCTTCCGGTGCCGGAAGAACTCGAAAACAGCATACCCGGCATGGGCACAATTTTCAGCGATATAGAGGAAGACCTGCTCTATGTAAAAATTGACTACTATCAAAATAGAGCGGACGAACTTGCCGAGGGCCCTTCGGGCATTCAGTTCGCTGCCTCCTATATCTATGTTTTCGATATCGGCAGCGAGCAGTACAGCAGAAAGCTTGAAATCCCCGAACATTTCCGTTCTCAAGACAGCACGGACCTTTTGACGTTTGAACGGGTAAGGATGATTTACCGCTTTCTTGGTGTCAGCAGGGGAGGACACCTCTTTTTGCTGGCCCCTTCCGAAAATAGTGAATACGAGTTGATGATTTACACCGTCGATGGTAAAGTGGTAAAGAGGCTGGCCGTTGTATTACATGACAGGGAAAACATTTACCGGGATTTTTATATAACCCCGGAGGGAATTGTGTGCGCGCTGATTTGCGAGGACGAGGGAGCGGAACTCTTCTGGTGGAGGACCGACGGGTATATAGTACAGGAAGATGAACAAGGGAAAATTTTCAGAACGGAAAGAAACTGAGTATCCCGGTCAGCTTCATTTTCATTACAACAGGGATGAACGGCAGGCGGTACTCTCGCCGGAAGTTGTCGAACGGTACGCGCGGAAGCGGGGTATTTTCCGCGGGAACCGTCCCTTAGTCATTTTGTTTTTAGATGTCCTGTTTGTACTCATTCTTTACTTCATTATCAGTCCGATTTTACACAGGTACGCCGCTGCCACCGATTTAAACGGTTACGAGCTGCGGCTCCGGGCGTTTCTCTTTGAAAATGCAACCTATGTAAGCGTACAAATCGAAGCGGAGGAGGCGGCGGCCGCGGGGGAGCAGAATCTCGTTACAATACGTTTTTCTATCGAAGACGCGGATTCGGAAACGGAGCTCGTCGATGTATTGCCGGGCAGTCCCGGAGAAGTGATGATGTACCGGGCCCGGCTTCCCGGCGGGAAGGGAAAACAGAACGTTTTTGCCGATGTGCGTATCGGCGGTAAAACGGCCGTCTTGAAGACGGGAATTATTCCCGAACAGGATTAAAGCTTGACTATGGCTGTTCATTCTTATATCCTTAACGTAGTATAACCTTATGGAGAACAGATATGGTACAATTTTACTTTTTGTCTATCCTTTTAAATATTCTAACGGGATTCGTCCTTTCCATCGACCTTTTAGCGGAACGGATGGAATGGGTTTCCTCCCTGAAGCTTCCCTTTTCAAATAGTGTCTTCCGCTTCGTTGTTGGAATTTCCGCCGCCGTTGTGGGGGTTTTGAAGCTTTTAAGCGCCTTCCGGGGGGATGTCCCCGTAGTCGGCGATTTACTGCCGGCGGCAGCGGGTATTCTCATGGGGGTTATGCTGATAGTCGACTACTATAAGGCAAAAGCGGCGGTTTCGTCCCAGGCCTTTGATGCCATCGACAGGGTATTTTTCAGGAGAAAGTCGGTAATCGGCATAATTGGAATTATTATCGGGGCCCTCCACTTTTTTATGCCCTCCGTCCTCTTCCTGTAATCTTTTTCCGGTTTGACGATTAGCACCGCCGGTGTGGCCCGTAACGGGGCCGGGGAGTATTTCATTGGAAAGCGGAGACCCTCGGAAAATTTGGGTCCCTGCTGGGAGTTTCCCGGCGGAAAGGCGGGGCCGGATGAAAATCCCGAAGAAGCCCTCCGGCGGGAATTCAGCGAAGAGTTCGGCATCGACATCAGTGTCGGACCGCTTCTGTGCACCGGAAGTTTTGTCAATCAATCGGATGTGTACACCTTAAAAGCCTACAGCATAACACTTCTCGGTACTCCCGAGTGCAGGGAACACATCGAGCTTGCCTGGAAAACCATAGAGGAAATCCGAAAACTCCCCTTTGCGCCCTCCGACGGGGTTATTGTCGATGCCCTCGGCGGTCCGGAAGAAAATTAGATAACTGTCCCGTCGGGAATAATCGATTTTTTCGGAATAATGATAATTCCGTCTCGAATATAATAATTACCGTAATCGCCTTCCTCTCTGAATTTGTCTTCCAGGCCAATCCGGCAGCCTTCGCCGATCCGTGTGTTTTTATCGATAATTGCCCTGCGTATAATTGACCCTTTCCCTATCCCAAGGTTCGGTTTGTTGTCGGACCTGTTCTTTTCTTTTTGTTCGGACGTTTCATAATAATCTTGGCCCATACAGACAACACCGTCCATGTCGGCGCCGGATTCGATAATTGAGCGGATGCCGATAATTGAGTTTCGGATGGAGGCATTGGTAATAATGCTGCCTTCGGTTGTCAGCGACTGGGAAAAGGTGCAGAAATTGATTTTCGAAGCCGGGAGATGCCGCTTGTGGGTATAAATCGGGGCGTTTTCATCATAAAAATTGAAATCCGGGTTCACGGATGCCAAATTGATGTTCGTATCGTAAAAACTCTTGATTGTTCCGATGTCCTCCCAGAAACCGGTAAAAATATAAGCGTTTACCTTTCTGTTTTCGATGGCCGTCGGAATAATTTCCTTACCAAAGTCGGTATAGGAGTTATCGAGGACCTCCTCCATGGTTTTTGCATTGAAGATGTAAATCCCCATGGAAGCGAGATATTTTTTCCCGAGAGCCTGTTCCTTTTTATCAGGATGCAGATCATTCGGTACCGCCATCCACTCGATGTCTTTGTCCGGCCCCGGTTTTTCCAGAAACTCAACAATCCGAGATTTTTTATCGGCCCGGAGGATCCCCAGCTGAGAGGCGTTTTCCCTGGTTACAAGGGTTGCCGCGACGGTCAATTCAGCCCCGCTGTCGCAATGCTGCCGGAACATATCGGCAATGTCCATCCGGTAGAGCTGGTCTCCCGAGAGAATGATGTAGTGGGTCGGCTCCTGCGTGTGAAAGTGGATAAAATTTTTCCGCACCGCGTCCGCGGTCCCCTCATACCAGCTTGAATCGGTAAAGGTCTGCTCCGCCGCGAGAATTTCCACAAAACCGCTGCTGAAGGAATCGAAAATATAGGTGTTTGCCAAATGGAGATGCAGAGAGGTGGAATTAAATTGAGTTAAAATATAGATCTGCCTGAATCCCGAATTAATACAGTTTGAAATAGGAATATCGACAAGCCGGTATTTCCCGCCGAAAGGGACGGCAGGTTTCGCTCTGTCTTTGGTTAAGGGGTACAAACGGGTCCCTTTCCCTCCTCCTAAGACAATTGATAGTGGTTTGTCGTTCATTTTCGGCCTCCTTCAAGACTAATACTACGAGTGATAGCAATATCAGGTCAAGGAAAAACTTCTATATCTAAAAAAAAAAGTATGATAGATTACCGGTATGGTCGATATAAGTGCCCTTATTGATGATCTGAACCGAAATGACGACTTTACGCGCCAGGTTGCCCATTTTGAGAAAGTCCCTCCCCGGGAGGGCAGCTACGCCGATTTCCCTCCGGGTATCCGTCCATGCCTGGCCGATGCTTTGAAGAAAACGGGGATTACACAGCTGTATTCTCATCAGCGCGCGGCCTACGACGCGGTTACCGCCGGAAAAAACACCGTAATTGTAACACCCACGGCATCGGGAAAAACGCTCTGCTACAATCTGCCGGTCCTGCAGACCCTGCTCGAAGAGAGGGAGACCCGGGCCCTGTATCTGTTTCCGACAAAAGCACTGTCGCAGGACCAGCAGTCGGAGCTGAACGCGCTCATCAACGCGTCCTCCCTGCCCCTGCCGGTCCACACCTATGACGGTGACACCCCTTCTTCCGTCCGGATAGCGGCGAGAAAAACAGGACGTATCGTCATATCCAACCCCGATATGCTCCACGCGGGGATCCTTCCCAACCATCCGCGGTGGATAAAGTTTATTTCCGCCCTCCGATTCGTCGTTATCGACGAGATACACACCTACAGGGGCGTTTTCGGGTCCCATATGGCAAATCTTCTCCGGCGGCTCCTTCGGGTGACCCGCTTTTACGGTGCCGACCCTCTCTTTATCTGCTGTTCCGCGACCATCGGCAACCCGAAGGAACTGACGGAACAGCTCCTCGGGACCCCGGTAACGCTCATCGATAACAACGGCGCGCCGTCGGGGGAGAAAAACATCATACTCTACAATCCCCCCTTAGTGGACAGGGTCCAGGGTATCCGCCGGGGGGTCGTTTTAGAGGCCCAGCGGATCGGCGCCGAAATACTTACAAGGGGCGCGAAAACAATTATTTTCGCCAGGTCCCGTGTCCGGGTGGAATTGATCGCCTCCTATATACGGGGCAGGCTCGCGAATTTTTTTACCGACAACAGCCGCATCCGGGTGGAGTCCTACCGGGGAGGCTATCTGCCGCGGGAACGGAGGGCCATCGAAAAGGGGCTGCGGGAGGGCAGCGTACACGGAGTTGTTTCCACGAACGCGCTGGAGCTGGGAATCGACATCGGCGGTTTGGATGTTTCCATTCTCGCGGGAATTCCCGGATCGGTAGCATCCGCGTGGCAGCAGACCGGCCGGGCGGGAAGAAGAACTGCTCCCTCCCTCTCGGTTCTGATTGCCTCGGCATCTCCTACCGATCAGTATATGATTAAGCATCCCGAATATTTTTTGTCCAAATCCCCCGAATCGGGCTGGATCGACCCGGACAATATTTACATTTTGTTAGACCATCTGAAGTGCGCCGTTTTCGAACTCCCCGTGAAAGAAAATGAACGTTTTGGAGTGGACGCGCGTGAACTGCTGGGATACCTGGAGGAAAACGGGGTGGTCCGCTATTCGGAAGGGACCTATTACTGGGCCGACCGGGGTTATCCGGCGGAAAATGTGTCCCTCCGTTCGGCGACGGCGGAAAATGTCGTCATTGTGGACAGCACCGGTGAACGCAACACCGTTATAGGAGAGATGGACCTTCCCTCGGCAAAACAGCTGCTCTTCAAAAATGCCGTGTACATCCACCGGGGCGACCAGTATTTTGTACAGGAACTGGATCTGGAGGACAAGCGCTGCTACGTAACCCAATCGACGGTCAATTTTTATACCGACGCGATAGTAAAAACCGACATCAAGGTACTCGGGGAAGATGAGAAGCGCCCCTTTCAGGATTTTTCCTGCGTCCTTGGCGACATCCTTGTTCGGCGGCAGGTAGCAAAGTTTAAAAAATTGAAATACAAGACCCATGAAAACATCGGATACGGAGAAATCCATCTTCCCGAAGACGAGATGCACACACGGACGGTTGTCCTCCTCTTCGGCCCTGCAAGCAGGGCCGGTGCCTATCTGCGCTCCTTAAGCGAGGAGTTTCGGGAAATTGTCCTGTCGAAGGTGGGAACGCTTCTTATAAACGTTGCTCCCTTCATCCTGCTCTGCGACAGGCGGGACATTTCCGTAGCGGAACGGGTCCGGGACCCCCATTTTACTGAATCCGCCCTCTATATCTATGAGATGTACCCCGGCGGTATCGGTCTCGCGGAAGGGTTTTTACGGAACATACGTCTCATCCTGGAAGCGGCGGCGGAATTAGTCGGTCAGTGCCCCTGTTCCCGCGGCTGTCCTTCCTGCATCGGCCCCGAGGGGACCGGGTCCGAAATCGATCCGAAAGAGGGAGTTGTCCGATTTCTCCATGAATGCTCATAATGAATGCTCATAAACTGTCAAAACGGCTCTCCTACATCCGAAGCAGCTCCGCGGCGGCGGCACATAAACCCTCTGCCGGGGTGAAAACAGCCGCTGGAAAAAAACGCGGCTTCACGGGGGTGCCTCCGGAGTGGAAGCAGGCGGGGGACTATGTTTTTACTCGGGAATACCAGGTCCCGTTTACAATGCCCGCGAGGTGTCGAACGGCCCCGCTGTTAGGTGACGATATCGCTCCTAAGGATTGTATTTTTTTCGATACTGAAACCACCGGGCTGTCGGGAGGTGCCGGAACGATCGCCTTTCTTATCGGGACCGGCCGGTACGGCGCCGGCTGTCTCCGGGTCCGGCAGTTTTTTCTTGCCGACTTTCCCGGAGAAAAGGAGATGCTGAAATTATTCGCGAAAGAGTTCGATCCTAACGCGGTTTTCGTTTCCTACAACGGAAAAACCTTTGACAGCAATCTTCTCCGTTCAAGGTATATTTGTAACGGCATGGAGGCGGAGTTTTCCGCCCAGGCGGACCTGTTGTACCCGGCACGCCGGCTGTGGAAAAGCCGTCTCCCATCCTGTTCCCTTTCCGCCGTTGAACGGGAGGTCCTCGGCATAGAAAGGAGGGGTGACGTCCCGGGGAGGGAGGTGCCGGAATATTATTTCACGTTTTTACGGACCCGTTCGTTTCCCGTTCTCGAAGGTGTTTTCAGGCATAATAAACAGGACATTGTCTCCCTCGCGGTCCTGCTGCTCCATTATCACGGCCTCTGTTCCAATCCCCTCGCGCCCTCATCGGCGGACCCGACGGCCCTGGCACAGGTGCTTCTCGAACACGGAGACAGCAGGGGGGTGGAGCTGCTCAAACGGGAGTCGGCGCGGGGCGCCGCCGCCGCGGGGACCGTTTTGGGCCTTTGGTATAAACGGACCGGCAGCGTGGAGAAGGCCGTACCGGTTTGGAAGAAAATTTGGGAACAATATCAGCTTCCTTTGGCGGGTTTGGAACTGGCGAAATACTACGAACATCGGGCGAAAGATTACGCGAAGGCCCTCGTTTATGTTAACCGCCTCTGTGAATTAGGCGGCCGAGCGCGTACAGGTGAAGCTTCCGAAACAGCGCTTCTGTACCGGCGAAAACGGCTGGTACGGAAGCTGCACTAAGCCGGAGGTGCCGTTGAGGGCTGCCATACCCGGGCCTACCATACCCGGGGAAATCTTCCGCTTTTCCGGTCTAAAGCCCACTGATACAGGTCGGTATATCGGGCCGCGCTCTTTTCCCAGGAAAACCTCTTTTCCATTGCCGTCTTCCGCATACCGGCGATGTGTTCGGGTTTATTATACCAGGTCCACACCGCCCAGCCGACGGTGTCGAAGATGCTTTCAGGCGTTAAATTGTCAAAGACAAAACCTGTTCCTTCTCCGGTTTCCTGATTGTAGTTTTCCACCGTATCGGCAAGCCCGCCGGTCCTCCGGACAATGGGGAGTGTACCGTAGCGGAGGGAGTACATTTGGTTCAGTCCGCAGGGTTCGTACTTGCTGGGCATGAGAAAAAAATCGCTTCCCCCCTCAATGAGATGGGCGGCTTCGCTGTTGTAGCCGATATGGACCCGCAGGTTCGGCAGTTTTGATGCCAGTTTCCTAAGCTCATCTTCACACCAGGCTTCACCTGTTCCTAAGACAATAAACTGCAAAGCCAGCTTTAAGCATATTTTATGCAGACTGCCGTAGGCCGGGCCGGCGAGGGCCCCGATCCCCTTCTGGTCCACCAGCCTGGTTATCATCGAAATAATTGGAACGCGGTCGTTTACGGGCAGGGCGAACTGTTTTTGCAGTTTTCGTTTTACCTTGCGTTTGTTTTCGCTGTTTTCGGCCGAATAATGGTATGGAAGAAGCGGATCGGCTGCCGGGTCCCATATGGAATAGTCGATACCGTTTACAATCCCGAAGAGGTCGCCCTTCCGGTGCCGGAGTATGCCGTCCATGTGAAATCCATTTTCCGGTTCCTGGATTTCCCGGGCATAGCCGGGGCTGACGGTTGTGAGGATATCGGCTTGTTTCAGGCCCGCCTGCAAAAAATTGAGTTTATCGTGAAATTCGAACCCGGTTTCATGGTAATGTTTCCAGCTCAGCTGGGAGTAATGGATGTCCTGTTTGGGAAATATCCCCTGGTAGCCTAAATTGTGAATGGTAAAAACTCCCGCGGTATCGGCGAATTCCCTTTTCCGCTCCAGCGTGTAAAGAAAAACCGGGACAAGGGCTGCCGGCCAGTCGTGGGCATGCATAATTTCGGGTATCCACTGCAGCTTCCTGCACAGCTGAAATGCCCCCCTGGAGAGGAGGGTAAACCGCTTCGAATTGTCGGGATATTCCTCGTCGGGAGACGGTCCGTATATCCCCGTTCGGCCGAAAAGACCTTCGTGATCGAGAAAATAGACGGGGACCTCCGATCCCGGCAGGGCGGCGGTATATACGCCTACCCACTCCTGTCCGAAGCCTAAGGGCACCCCGAGGGGGCCCGGAAGGAGTTTCATTTTCTCCTTGTCAATATCGTAGTACCGGGGAAGTACAATCCGTACATCATGTCCTGCTTCGCGGAGTTCCTTCGAGAGGGCGGAAACCACATCCCCGAGTCCTCCCGATTTCGCGTAGGGGACTGCCTCGCTTGTAATCATCAATATTGAAAAATTGTTCTTCTTCATGCCGTTCCCATTACATCATGTTCACGGGTGCTGGTCAATAAAACGAGGATCATGAAAAATAGGATATTTGGTATTCACCGACACTGCTAAACCCAAGACTTTTATATAGGGCTAAGGCGGCGGGATTGTTCTGTTTTACATACAGACACCCTTTTTTGTTCAGCGTGTTTATTTCAGCGCACACGTTCGCTACCAGGGCCGCCGCTATTCCCCGCCGCCGTGTCTCTGGCGCGGTGTAGACACTGCCTAACTGACACCAGGAAAACCCTATCGCGTTTGTTCCTGCCGTGGCGGCCGGTTTTCCCTCATAGAGGGCAAAAAAAACGATCTGCGAAGCTAAATTTTTCTCTAAAAGCAGCCGGTGAAATTTTTCGTTGAAATTTTCGGGCATAATGAGGACTTCTTCCTTTTCATATCCTTCATGGAGCGGAAAAAGGAGGTCCGAATGTTCAGGCCCCGCCCGCCGGAGCTGAATGCTGCCGCCGCCGCGGGGGCGAGAGACCACCGGTTTGGACTGGGCCATGAGATAGTAGCGGACCGCGTGTTTACGTTTTCCCGCGTAGTTTTCCAGTATCTCCACAACCCGGCGGGTGCCGATGCAGGTATGAATTTTTTTGACCTGTTTCCGCGGGAACGGGGGAGGGGACCCGGCAGCCGGATGCCGTTCCGCGGTTTCGCTGAACACCGGAAGTGCTAAGCCCCTCCGGGACAGGTAGAAGACCGCTTCTATTATCCGTTTGTGGCGCAGTACGGCTAGTATCGGCTTGTCGTCCGGCCAAACGGCTCCGCGTTCGGTGTAAAATTTCGATGTGAGGGCCGTACAGAAATGTTCACGGGGCAGAAGGAACCGGAGAATTTCTTGCAGGTCTTTTTCGGCGGCAAGTTCCCACTTCATCAGTTGTTGTAAAACCCGTCAAAATTAATCGGAAACGTCCCTTCGGGAACAAAATCGCCCTTCAGGACGGCGAAACCGGCTTGAAATGATTCTTCTCCAAAGCCGTAGACCGCGAGGGAAGAATCGATCCATGGAAATTCGTACAGATATGCCGGACTAAGGACGGAAAAGGCAATGCAGGTAATATTGTGTGCTTCTATTGTTTCCCGCAGCCCCCGCAGCACCCCGGCGCTGTTCGGGTTTGCAAGGCAAAAGACCAGCACATCGTAGCGGGGGAGAATTTTTTTCAAGGCTTCGATATGGGCCCTGTCTGCGGCGTAGAACGGATCGTAGGGAAAATAATAATGTTCGGCCCCGGGATACCGGTCGGTCCCCGCGCGGAGAAAGCGCTGAAACTGTCCGGCGAACAGTATTGTTTCAGGTGTTTCGCTCCGGAAGGGGATGTTCCCGTTTTTTACAACCGATACGCTTCTGCAGGCCAGGTCGAAAAAAAAATCTTGCGCCTCCCCCTTCGAAATATGCCGGTATATCTCCTCCGCGTCCGGAACAAAGGGGACCGCTCCTTCCCCCCGGAGGTAGGTGCTTTTCGTACGAATGACCCGTTTCGCCGCTTCCCGCACCCGCGCCTTGAAGGCGGGATCGGACCTCATTTTTTCCAGCAAATATTCCCGGACAACGCGGTATATTTCCGAGTTCCGGGAAATGAGGACAATATCATTTCCCGCCTCCAGTGCCTGTGCCGCGATCTCTTCGATGGGCAGCCCCGTTTTTGTAACACCGCTCATCAGAATGTCGTCGGTAATTGCAATGCCCGTAAACCCGAGGCGGCCGCGGAGCAGTTCGGTTTGAAAAAACGGGGAAATGGTGGAGGGAATTCCGTCGGGGGTAATGTTCGGAAACGAGAGGTGTCCCCCCATAACGGCGGGTATGCCCTCATATACAAGATGACGAAAGGGGAGAAGGTCATTTTCCCACAACTCGGTAAATGTTTTCCCAATGCGGGGGGTGTCGGTATGGGAATCAACCTGGGCGTCGCCGTGGCCGGGAAAATGTTTTGCCGTCGCTATAATGCCGGAAGCCTGAAACCCTTTGAAATATGCCAACGCGAGTTCCGCCGTTTTTACCGGATCGTCCGAAAATGCCCGGGGGCCGATAACATGGGCCTCCGGATTCGAATAGATGTCGACGGTGGGGGCAAAGTTCATGTTAATGCCTAAGGCCTTCAGTTCCTGTCCGATATAATATCCGGTGTAGTACGCGTCGTAGGGCAGTCCCGTCGCGCCTAAAGCCATGTTTCCGATGCCGGCGGAAGTTCCCTCCTTTACGTGACGGACCCAGCCCCCTTCCTGATCGGTGGCGATGAAAAGCGGTATTTTCCATGTTGAACCGAGGGCCCGTTTCTGCATTTCCCCGATGCCCCGGGCCAGTTCGGGAAGGGTCCCCACGTTCCAGCCGAATATTTTAATGCCGCCGATATGGTTTTCCTCTATCCATCTGAAGACCTCCGCGGAGGGGCTTGTACCGGCAAACCCGATCATGATGGTCTGGCCGAGTATCTCTTCATCACTCATAACGCGGAGAAGAAAATCGGCGTTATCTTCGGGGCCGAGGTCCTGAAAAAAATCAGCATCTCCGTGCAGCGGGAAGGAGGAACAAAGCGCGAGTAGAAAAACGAAGCATCTAAACGTAGGCATTTCCCCGGATCTCGTCGATATACTGGGAAGCACAGTGTGCCGCTATCGCGCCGTCCGCGGCGGCCACCACTACCTGCCGAAAGGGCGTTGCCCTGAGGTCCCCCGCGGCGTACAGTCCCGGAAGGGAGGTTTCCATTTCGTCGTTGACAATGATGTACCCGGTCTCGTCTTTTTCGACTTCAGGAAGCAGCTGGTTCTGCGGGTCGGAGCCGATAAAGACGAAAACGGCATCCATTTCCTCCGTTACGGCTTCGCCGGTGTCGGTCCGGGAAAGGAGGACCCGCTCGACGCGGTTTTCCCCCTGTATTTCGTTTAATACGGTATTGAACTGTACGTTAATGTTCGGATTGTTCAGGACCCGTTCCGCGAGGGCCTTTTGCGCCCGGAAACGGTCCCTCCGGTGGATAACGGTAACTTTGTCGGATAGTTTGCTCAGAAACATCGCTTCATCGCAGGCCGCGTCGCCGCCGCCGACAACAAGGATCCTCTTTCCTTTAAAAAACGGCCCGTCGCAGGTTGCGCAGTAGGAAACGCCTTTACCGGTCAGTTCTTTTTCACCTCGAACGCCGAGATGCCGGTGTTTCGCGCCGGTTGCAACGATAACGGCATAGGCGGTAAACGTTCCCTTCCCGGTTTCCACGGAGAAAACAGTCCCCTCTTTTGTAACCGAATGGACGGAGGTCAGTGTTATTTCGGCCCCGAATTTTTTTGCCTGGGCCTCCATCGTTTCCGCGAACACGTAGCCTTTCACCGGTTCATGTATGCCGGGATAATTTTCCAAATCGTCGATAACGAGGGTTTGACCGCCGGAGGCCATTTCTTCGATCAGCAGGACCTGCAAATTTGCCCGGGCCGCGTATTGCGCGGCGCTTAAGCCCGCGGCGCCTCCGCCTATGATAATTACGTCTTTATATACTTCCATTGTAAACTCCTTGCGAAGGTGTATAGAAATTATGTAATATAGACAAGATACAGAAAAATGAGGAAAAATGAAACCACTTCGTGAAAGAAAACGTACCGCGGCCGTTCTTTTTGCCCTTCTCCTTTTTGCCCTTCCCGCGGCGGCGGAGGATTTCCCCCGCCTTACTCCCGAGGAGTACATTTTTCCGATACGCCAAAACTACCGGGATTTCAGCCCCCTCGAGCTTGCCGAGGCGTCATTTCTCCTGTCCGGCGTGTCGAAAGAAGCGGCAGCTCCCTACCTGCGGGAGACCGAACAGCTGATAGCGGCGTTTACAGCCTTTCTCCGGGACAACGGGGACCCCGAAAGCAGCTATACCAGAGGCGAATTGATTTTAGACTTTCTCCATGAAACTATTTTTACCGCTTACGATGAATTTCAGACCCGGACCGATATTGTTCTGAAGCGGGGCACCTACAACTGCGTCTCATCGGCTGTGTTTTACGCGGTCTTAGCCGAGGCCGCGGGGCTGCCGGTGCAAACCGTCAATACCGACGACCATGTTTTCTGCTCAGTCAGGACCGAAAAGGGGGACATCGACGTGGAAACGACTTCCCCCTACGGGTTCCACCCGGGTGTTAAGCGGGAGTTTACCGACAGTTTCGGTAAGACCGGTTTTACCTACGTTCCCCCCGGAAATTATTCGAAGCGGGACCGGGGAGATGTCCTTGCCCTGCTGTCATTTATCCTGCAGAACCGTATCGCGGAGCTGCAGAAGCAGAAACGGTACGCCGAGTCGGTCGGGCTCGCGGTAGACCGGTATGCCCTTGTAGGAGACGGCACAACATTCAGCCTCATGATTACCGAGTTTATCAATTATGCCGCCGGACTCAACAGCCGGGGAGAGTATATCAAGGGTATACAATTTCTCCGATACGCGCGGGAGCGCTACAATACGCGGGACGCTTTCGAAGACATCTATGCCACCCTTGCAAACAACGAAACCATCCGGTTAACGGATGCAGGCCGCTATGATGCTTCCGAGGCCTTGATCGATGAATGGAGCGGCCTCGGGATCATCAGCGGCGGGTATGCCCGCGAATTAATGGGGCTGGTGTACGACAGGAAGGCCTACACGGCGGTCAACAGCCTGCCTCCCCGGGAAGCGGAGGAACTGCTCGATAAAATGTTCGAACGGGACAGCCTGGCGCCCGAACGGTACGAGGAGTTTCTGGTGTTTCTCTATGGAAAACAGGCGGAGGAAGCGGGGCGCCGGCGGGATTGGCTCGCCGCCGCTGAAATAATGGAGGAGGCGATAAAAAAAATCGGCCGACACCCCCAGCTTGTCAGGGCCCTGGAAGGATACCGGGGGAATTACGCGGTGTCGATCCATAATGTATTTGCCGATTTGTATAATTCCAAACAGTTCGAAAAGGCCTTAGCGGTCTTGGAAGAGGGGCTTGCGGCGGTGCCGGATAACCGGACCCTGCTGCAGGACCTGCGGGTCCTGCGGGAGGCCATGGCCGCGTCAGGCAAGTAGTTTCTCCACCCACCGCCTGCTTCGAATATGGAGAAATACCGATTCGACCACCACCGCGCCGGTAAAGGCAATCGCGGCGGTAACGGCGCCGGGGAAGGGGAAGAGTTTCACTCCGGCGAGCATTGTCAGCGCCAAAACGGCGCTGTTTACCAGAACCGCCTGGGTAATAACGGGGGTTGCTTTCCGGTTAACCAGAATACCGCGGTACCAGGAGATAAAACTCGCGGCCGGAGGCAGCAGGACGAGGATGACCGTCGGAATCGCGGTAAACGGGAGAAGGTCCGGTGTCAAGCCGGCAACGTAGGTGTACCAGAGGCGCCTGAGGGGAGTAACGTTGACAAGTACGAACAGAAATCCCAGTCCCCCTGCAATGAACCTGGTAAACCGTTTCAGTTGCAAGAATGTACCCCCCGCGGGGAGGAGGGACACCGCGACTTCCTGATACGACAGGGCAATCGATTGAAATACAAACAGCAGGCTGTTGATAACAGGCCAGGCGGCGAGGGATTCCAGCGGGTCCGGCGCCCGTCCCAGGCCGGCGGTGAGTATCGGCCGTGCTGCTAAGGTAATGAAAGAGGTAAGGGCCAATGGAAAATAAAAGCGCAGGACCCGTTTCCACCCTAGAATTTCCGCCGGTTTCGGGTCCGTCGGGATTCTCTTTCTGACAATCGGGCGGACAAATATGTAGGACATCAGTGCTCCGCTGATAACCCCTAACGAGAGGGCAAGTCCGGCAAGTTCCGCGCCTTCCAAGAAACCGGCGGCACGGCCGGCACCCATAACGAAAACGATAACGGTAAGCCGGATAATCATGGTAATCGTAATGGCCTTCGTTTTTTTGTATCGGATTAAAACTCCCTGCCAAAGCCTCCGGTAACCGATGGCCGCGGTCCAGGGAATAAGAAAAATAAAGGAAAGCCTGCTTTTTTCTATCACCCCCGGGGGAATTCCCATGACCGTGGAAAGAAGGCCGCCGTAGAGGGGGGTAACGGCGAGAATGAGATGGATGAAAGTCAGCCCGATACCCATACTATGCATAAATGCCAGCAGTTTTCTGTAGTTGTTCATGTTGTCGGACAGGGCCGTGCCGGCGGAAAGGAGCTGAATAATCGGACCTTCAATAATCAGTGCAATGGCAAAGGTAACTCCGAAGGCGGCCAGGTTTTCCTTCGCCCCGGGCATCCGTGCAATAACGGCGTTAATAATCGGCTGTTCGATCCCCATAATGACCCACATTACCGCTAAGGGAAGCCACAATTTGAAAATTTGCAGATAGGAAATAGGGGAATTGCTGTTTTTTACATCCATACGTATCGCACCACTATACAGAATAATGTAATAGAAAACTACCTCCGGTTTAGAGTAATTAGAGTTCTGCTAATTTCGTTCTTTCCACTCTACATTTCGAATTACGATACGCCGATACTTGAAGGGAGGAGTTCGTATGCTTTCGAAAAAGGACCCGACGCGGGACCTCTGCCGGATAATGGACAGAGAAACTGAATTGCTGAATGCCTATTTTTCTGAGGAAAAACGCCTTTTTACCGCGGTAACGAGCAGAGACTGGCATCATTTGGAAAACTCCATACGCGGGATGGAAGAAACAGGAAAGAGCATAGCAGCTTTTGAGGAAAAAAGGGAAACCGCCCTCTCTGCTCTGCGGGGCATGCACAACGCCGGCGACCGGGAACGATTTTATTTCTTTTTACAGAAACTTCCGGAAGAGGACCGTTCGCTCCTTGCCGAATCCTTCAGAAACATGAAGGTGGCGGTTTTGCGGCTTCAGGCACTCGACAACCAAATTCAGGGATATCTCCGTTCGGCGGCAACCACGCTGAAGGAGATAGTGGAGGAAATTTTTCCACATCGAAAAGGAACGATGTACTGTAAAAAAGGGAAAACATCGGAACCTGAAGCGAACCCCATGTTTATATCACGCCATTTGTAGGAGGCGAGTATGCAGTCAACCTTTACGGGAATTGAGATAGGGAAACGAAGTATTATAAGCCACACCCTCGGGTTATCGACGGTTGGCCACAACCTTTCAAACGCGTCTACCGACGGGTACAGCAGGCAGCGGGTACGGATGGTCCCGATGGACCCGATATACATGCCTCAGCTGAACAGGGAGGAGGCCCCCGGCCAGGTAGGACAGGGGGTAATTGCCGACCGGATCGAGCGTATAAAGGACGAAATACTGGAAGGGCGGATTGTTTCCCAGTCCAACGGAGAGGGGTATTGGCAGATGAGGGACAAATATCTCCTCATGCTGGAACAGGTGATGAACGAACCCACCGATTTGGGGGTCCGCTCTCTTATGGACAAATTTTGGGAAGGATGGCAGGAACTTTCCATCCGGCCTTCCGAGCCGGCGGCCCGGAAAGCGGTCCTGCAGCGGGGAGAAACATTGATTGACGGTATCCATCAGCGGTATAACTCGCTGCGGGAGATACAAGAAATGGCCGAACTGGACATTCAGGGGACAGTGCGGCAAATTAATACCATTTTGGGGGACATCGCCGGTCTAAACGAGCAGATTATTAAAGTCGAGGCAATGGGGGACAATCCGAACGACCTCCTGGACAGGCGGGACCTGTTAGTGGAAAAACTCTCTTCCCTCATCGACGTTACAACCGACGGGCGGGACCCGGATGAATTTACCGTCCACACCGCGGGCCGCCATTTGGTGCAGGGGAAACAGTTTTACCCCTTCGGACTGGAGGCGGCACCTGAAAATGAGGGGTATTCCCGGGTGTATTGGGGCAAATCGGGGGAAACCGCCTATTTCAGAGGAGGAAAACTGGCGGCCCTTTTGGAACTCCGGGACGGAGATATCCGGGAGGAAATACAGAAACTCGATACCATGACCATTAATTTTATCGATATGGTAAACGATATTCACAGGAGGGGCTACGGGCTGAACGGGAGGACCGGGCAGGACTTCTTTATAGAATATCCCTTTATAACGAATGTGGCCGGAAATTACGACGGCAACGGTGACGGGGCCTTCGATTCCACCTATATTTTTAGGGTAACCGGCGGTAACGCGCTGAATGCTCAGGAACAGGTGGGTTTGGAAGGAACGCTGACCCTTTCGGGGCCGGCGGGGAACATCGATGTAGATTATAATCCGGTAGATACGGTAGGCGACATTATTCGGCGGATTAATACTTCCGGGGCTGAAGTCGCCGCCGGCCTTGACCGCGACGGCAGACTTTTTGTAAAGGCAACCCCCGCGGCGGCGCCGGAAAACCCCGATTTTGTGCTGGGTCATTTGGAGGACTCCGGACAGTTCCTCGCGGGTTACGCGGGAATTCTCATCGAGCCGGGGCCGGAGGGGGCCTTCGACCGGAACGAAGCCGACGGCGTCCTTACTTTACGGGGCGGAGAGCTTCGGTATTCGGTAGCACCGCTGTCGCATCCCTCCGGGTGGATCGAGGTAAACCCGGACCTCCACCGGGACGTTCGCGCGCTCGCTGCCGGTTTCGGGGACAACTACGGAAAGGCCCTGCCCGGGGACGGGTCCGCGGCGCTTGCAGTTGCAAATTTGCGCAACACCCCGGTAATGGTCGGTACAATGACCAGTTTTGACGAATATTTTGCCGACGCGGTAGCGGAAATCGGCCTGAAGGGAGAGGAGGCGGAAACAGCCCTGCGGACCCAGGAGCTTATAATGAAGGAACTGAGGGACATGCGGGCGTCGATATCCGGAGTAAACATCGACGAGGAACTGTCGGAAATGATCAAGTTTCAGCACGGCTACAACGCGGCGGCGCGGTTTATCGCGACCTACGATGAGCTTTTAGATACCATCATTAACAGAATGGGAGTGTAAGATAAATGCAGCGGATTAGTACGAATATGACCAACGACAATATGCAGTATCACACAAAACTGCGGCAGTGGAAAATGAACGAACTGCAGAATAAAATGGGAACTCAGCAGCGGATTAAAAACCTCAGGGACGATCCGATTGCCGCCGCGCGCAGCGTCCGGTACTCCTCCCACATTACCCGGCTGGAGCAGTTCAGTAAAAATGTCGATACCGTAACGGATACCGGCCGGATAGCGGAAGGATACATGCAGGAGGCGGTTTCCATCCTGCAGCGGGTCCGGGAACTGGCCATTACCGGTGCAAACGGGACGTTTACCAAGGAAGACACCCGCTACATGGCAGAGGAGGTAAATCAGCTGTTAGAGGAGCTTGTTGAAATTGGTAACGCCCAGTCCGGCGACGGAACGAACATTTTTGCCGGTGACAGGAATTTGAGCAAACCCTTCCGGGCCGTGTACGGTCACGCCGAGGGAAAAACGGAAAAAGTCATAACCAATGTAGAGTATGTCGGTACCATCGGCAGGAATATGGTGGAAGTATCGGAGAACAGTTTTGTGCGGGCGAATTATCCGGGGAACCGGGTGTTCTGGGCGGAACCGATGACGGTCCTCTCGGATGTTGACGCCGGAAATTATCAGGTGCTGGAAGATGCCGTCATAAAAATAAACGGAGAACCGATACAACTCAGGACCGGCGACAATATTTACGCTATTATAGCAAAAATCAACGATTCCGGAACGGGAGTGAAGGCGGTCCTCGATCCTGTAAAGAATTCACTTGTACTGCGGACAACGACACCGCATCAAATGTGGGTGGAAGACGCGGACGGAGGGACCGTCATGAGGGACCTCGGCATATTGAAAGGCAGCAGCGATATGCCGCCGGGGAATTACGCTCCCGACGCTCTGGTTTCCGGAGGATCGATGTACGATATGGTGCTGAATGTACGGGACCGTCTGCTTGAAGGCGACGGAGAGGCCTTAAGCGGCAGCGGGATACGCGGGGTTGACGACGCGTTGAACAGTCTGCTGACGTCCATGGCGGAATTAGGGGCCTTAGACGAACGTCTTCAGACCGCGGGGAAACGGCTGACCTATGAAAAAACTGAGATGATCGGCAGGAACACGAAGGAAGTCGGTCTCGATATGACCCGGGCCATTACGGACCTGAAGATGCTCGAGTATACGCACCAGGCGTCCCTGCAGACCGCGGGGCGGATCCTGCGGCCGACACTTCTCGATTTTCTGAGGTAGCCATGAAATTGAAAACAAAACCCTACGGGGTGATCGATGTCGATGAACGGCAGGCGGTGGAATTCCCCTTCGGGATTTTCGGTTTCGAAAATTTAAAACAGTACGTCCTCCTCGACGCGGAACAGCAGCCATTTTACTGGCTCCAGTCCACCGATGTGCAGGACGTAGCCTTCATCCTGATCAACCCGTTTTTATTTCGTCCCGATTACAACATCGATGTTCCCGATGAGGACCTCGATGAAATCGATATTACCGACCCGAGACAGGCCCTTGTGTTTGCCATTGTTACCATTCCGGACAACCAGTCAAAAATGACGGCCAACCTCCAGGGGCCGATCATTATCAATAAAGACAGCAGGAAGGGGCGGCAGTCTATTTCCTCCAATGTAAAATGGAAGGTGAAACATCTTATTTTAGAGGAACTGAAAAGTGTCGGGAGCACGGCATGCTGATACTCGCGAGAAAATTAAACGAGAGTATCATGATCGGCGATAAAGTTGAGATATCGATTATCGATATCAAAGGCGATCAGGTAAAACTCGGTATCCAGGCGCCGAAGAACGTAAAAGTGTACCGGCAGGAAGTATATCAGGCCATTCAGGCTGAAAACCGCGCCGCCGCCCAGTCGAATCCGGGGGAATTACCGAAAATTAACATTCCCTCGACGGATGATCATTCATCGGCCAATTCGGAATAGATTTTTATAAACTCATTTTCACTGGAAAGAAAGACGTCCACAAGCCTCGGATCGAAATGGGACCCCGAACCGTTAAGGATAATTCCTTTGGCCTTTTCGTGTGAGAAATGGTCTTTATAGCTCCGTTTCATCCGCAGCGCGTCATATACATCGGAAATCGAGACAATCCTCGCGGCAAGGGGGATGAGGTCTTTTGTTATTTTGTAGGGGTACCCGCTGCCGTCCCACTTTTCGTGGTGAAACAGGGCAATGTCCTTGGCTATGGCGTTCGGGTAGGTGCTTAAGATGTAGGCGCCGTTAATCGTATGCTCCTGCATAATTTTCCATTCCCGGTCATCTAACGGCCCCTGTTTGTTCAGAATGTCGTCGGGGGTGCCGATTTTACCGACATCGTGCATCGCGGCGAGGAAGCCGATATTTTCAATAAATTCCCGGTCGACTTCGGGAAAGCGAGGGTCGTGAAAAACAGCATGGGCGATGGTTTTCGAGTATTCGTTTACACGCTGAATGTGCTGTCCCGTATCGTTGTCCTTTAATTTAGACGCTTCCAGGAGGCTGGAGAACGTCCCCCGGACCAGGCTTTTCTGGTCTTCCGTGATATCGTCGAGGACAACGCCGAACCCAAGTGGACTTCGGGCAGGACCGCTGTTGTCAAAAATCGGAAAAAACAGGGTGTTTACGATGACCGTTAGATGTTCCCTGCTGCCGGTTTCCAGCCGTCCCTTCCATGAGTGTCCGTTTTCCCGCCGGAAAATCGTTTTATACATCAAATCGATCTGCGGCTGGTTTTTTTCATGATAAAAAATCTTCGTAAAGTAATTGCCTGTAAGGTTTTCTCCTCTGCCGAGGTGTTCGGTATACGCGTCGTTTGTCCAGAGGATCCGCAGTTTCGCGTCGAGAACGGCAAAGGGCACATTGCTGTTCTCATATGAAGCCTGCCAGACCCGCACGCAGGGAAGGGCAAGGAGGGCAAAATCGGCGGGACCCGAAACGGCCTCGGGCCTTTCATACTCTTCGATTCCACTCAATTCTTCTAATTCTTCCAATTCTTCCGGTTCTTCGTAACTCATGCTTTCTTCTCTTTTTCAAGTTCCGCGTCGCTTTTACGAATATATAACGGCGGCATCATTTTATCGGAGGTTTCTCCGTTGTTGAACATGCGTATTCCCGCTTCCACAAGGGGAGAGATAAGCGTAAACCCGCTGCTTACCGGATGCACGGCGGCGGAGCCGGAAAATATGTCCCGGTGTATTTTTTCCGCGTCCTCTCCGGCGAGAAGGACCTCTCCCTGCCCCGCGAGCGTTTTCAGTTCTTCCCCCGGAATGTCCGTTTCCGGATGTATTTTTCTCCCTTTCTCATAAATCGCCGTATAGTATTTTCCCTTCCTTCCGTCGAGAACCGGCAGGACCCGGCCGGGGAACCAAGTAAATGTTCCGCCCACAATATCAAAAGTCGGAATTGCCAGAAACGCGGCGCCGGCCCCGGCGGCAAGTCCTTTCGCCGCTGCCATAACAATTCTGATAGCGGTAAAGGAGCCCGGCCCCCGGGTGCAGAGAACAAGGCCGACATTCTCCATGGTGATTTCGGCGTCCCTGAACAGTGAATCTATTTGCTCGAGAAGGACGTGATTGAGCTTCAGCCCCAGTTCTCTTCTATTCTCGTAGCGGCCGGTGGCGGTATGCAGTCCCGCTTCGAGTACGGTGCCGAATGCGGCAATGGCGATAATGTTCATATCGTTCATATACGCAGTCCTTGAATGGAAAATTCCCTCGTCTCCGCTCCCGTTATAGTAATTACGATGGTAATACCTAAGGCGGGCAGGAGCTTTTCAATCCGTTCGCTCCATTCTATAACCGAAACACCGCCGCCGTACAGCAGTTCTTCGGCGCCTAAATCTTCAAAATCCGTCTCGCCTGCAATACGGTATAAGTCGAGGTGATACAGCGGCAGTCTGCCTTCATATTCCGCTATAATAACGAATGTCGGGCTGGTAACAACCTCCGGGACACCTAGCCCGCGGGCAATACCCTGCACAAGGGTCGTTTTCCCGGCGCCCAAATCCCCCCGGAGGGCGATTACCGTGCCCGGCGTGCAATGTTTTGCGATTTTTTCCCCGAGGGAAATTGTTTCATCTCTACTGCCGGTGGTAATCATTCGTTACGGAAGCAGGCCTTTATTGTAAAGTTCGGTGATATGGGTTTTTAAGGTTTTGATGATAGGGACTAAAGGATAATCGACATCGCCGACGACCTTCACGGTAATTTCTGTCTTTCCTAAGGCGGAGCGTTCGACGGAAAATTCTATCGGCTGGATTGTTTCCTTTTTCTTCAGGCCCCTGACATCGGAAAACAGGGCTTCCGCCGAGAATTCGTTTCGGTAATGCAGGGGAATGTCTTTCTTGTTGATGTTATTGACTTTTACCAATTTCATTTTTCAGTCCTCTTTTTAGGCGCTCTCCCTGCCGCTTACTTGATTGTATATTATAGCATTTATTTCATTAATATTCTTTCTTGTCACCCGGGTAAACTGAATGTGCATTACCGTCCCGGAATACCGTTCCTTGTGGGTCGCGACGACCTTTCCGAAGGCAATTACCGGTTTTCCACGTTCGAGCTCAAACTGGAGGCGGATCAATTCACCCTTTTTTAAAGGAAAATTTGTTTTTAAACTGCAGCCGCCGGAAGAAATATCGATTAAATTCCCTAAAATGTTTTTTCTTCCCGCTACTACGGCCTGTTTCTTCTGTTTCCTGCCCCGGCCGGTCGTTACAACCGAAACAAGTCCGAAGTAGGCGGACCTGGTAAAGGATTTCCGCCGGAACCGCCGCTGCTGGGACACTTCGATGTCCTTTCCGTGCTGCAGCATAAGGACCGTCATCCCGCCGGCTGTCTTTACACCGATGACCTTCGTCTGGAACGTATACATTTCCCCTTCATTTTTCCAGAACTGAACACCTATCTTGGTCCATCGTTTGACAATAATCGTTTTCCCCCCCTTCGTTATCGGTGCCTGAACATGCAGAGAGTCTTTCAGGTTCTTCATAAGGGTTGAGCGGTAGCGTGTTCCCTCGATAATCAGAACGAGGTCCTGGCCGTGCCGGATGTTTCTTGTATTGGAGAGGCTCTTTTTCCCCTTGGCGTTCCGTTCGATCAGCTGTTTTATCCGGTAAACAGTCAGTTTTTGGCCTTCTTTTTCGTTTTCCGGTTTGTCCGATTCTTCAATTTTCAGCAGGGTATCGTGAAGCAGGGAGTCAAGCTGACTGCTGTTGCTTAAAAGACGGAAGGGGTTTTGTACGTCATTTTCTTTAATAAGATGAAGAAGCAGATTAATTTGGTTGTCGGTACAACCGATTTTCCGGGCTTCCTTTTTAAAAGGGCCCTTCTTGAACTTCCCCCCCCCTCCTTTCCCTCCGCCTTTCCGGACACGGGAAATGAGGGCTATTATAACGACACCGGCGGCAATTCCTCCTATTATAAAATAGGTAACCATCGGGTCCATCGCCGCCGACGTCCCGCCGCCGAAACCCTCGTATTGTATTTGAAGCAGTATCTTTACCATATTCAGCGCGTCCTCTAGTGCAGCAGTGTAATTAAATTTTCTATCCGCGGCGCAATTTCATATTCAAGCAAGTCCCCGATCAGCACGCTGTCCTTCGCGTTAAAAGCTTCCGTCAGCTCCTGCAGGACGGCGTTGAGGTCGCCGTAAAACTGCTCGAGCGTCTCTCCTGTGGAAAGTTTCTGCCGCGTATCGAAATCGGAGGTGACCTTCAATATCGGGTAGAGACGGAGCATTTTCTGTGACGTCTCTACAAACCGGAGCACCGTCTGCATTGCTTCACTGTCTTTGCCTGTCTGCAGCAGTACGGGAATATCGTTCATCGGGCCGATGAGGGCCGCGAGAGCATTGATACCCGCGATGAGTTCATCTTTCGGGTTTGTTATCTCGTGCATCCGTTCATGCAGTATGGATAAAAACCCGCCGCAGATTTTCGCGGCATTGACGGCGGCGTCCTTCCGCGAAACGGTATGTTGGAAAAACCCCGCCTGTTCGAGCTGGTGTGAAAGAAGGATAATATCACTGTTTTGGACGTCCCCGCCCCCGGGGTTGAGAATTCTGTTCAGCTCTTTTTCTATAATTGGATAATCCCCGGAAAGCTCTTTGAAAACCCCGCTGTTCTCCTTTTCTAAAGCTTTTTTCAGCAGGAGTATGTACTGGTAGACCGTCTGCAGACTTTCATAGTTCAATTCGGCAACGGGGCGTACATGGAAACGCACCACATCGATGTCCCCGATTTTTGTATCGTCCCATTCCTTAAGTTGTTCCGGCGCGACCTGCTGCCGGTCAATTTCGCAGTTTTCGACTATGTAGTACTCTCCCGCGAGCCACTTCATCACTTCCCGGCGGACTTCGGAAAAATCGGTTTCTCCCTGGAGCGTAAAATTCAGGGGCTGTTCATTTATGTAAATATCCATGCTCTCCTCACTGTTGATTATTGCTATTGTTAAAATTTCTAATTGCCCGGGAAGTTTCTTCCATGCTGCCGAGGGCGCCTTCCATTCTTCCGTAATCCCGCTGCAGCCCTTCTTCCTTTCTGTCTAAGCGGTCACCTAACGTTTCAATATTATCCCGGGTCCGTTCGATTTGCCGGTCGAGGGTGCTCATTTTCATAGAAATAATACCGCCGCTTTGCGTATACGGCCGGACATAATTGTCGGCAGATACGGCGACGCCGGCGTCGGCGGACAAATCTCCGTCGGTGTCCCGTCCGAAGAGGTTTCGGATTTCCTCCGGTTTGGTTTCTATGGCCCGGTCGAGGGCGCTCTCATCAATTTCCAGATATCCCCGAAGCCGGGCCGCGTCAACCCCGCCCCCCGTACCGGAAGCGTTGGTGGAAATGCCGATCTGGTGAAGGAGAACGACATCTCCGCTTTTCTCGCCGGGGTAGGGGTCCATCATAATCCGCTGAAGGCGGGACCGCAGCTGATTGAGGGTTATGTCACCCTGGAAAAGCCCCAGTTTCTCTTCGTACGCTTCAGCTTCCTCTTCCGTAAGGTATTCCAGGTTTTCGATTATCGATCGATCTTCCCGTGTCAGGACATGCATGTCCGTTAACAGCTGGTTGTAATAACCGACAAACTTGATAATCCCGTTTTTTATACTTTCCCTGTCCGGCTCCACGGTTATTTCGGCAGGCTCGCTGCCGGTGCCGTGCAGATTAAGTGTAACTCCGGGAATAAGGTCGTCAATGATGTTTTCATTCCGGTTTACGGTTATGCCGTCAACGCGAATTTCGGCGTCACCGGCCTGATCTATGGGGTTTGCCGGTTTGTAATCGCCCCGGGCGTTCGGGTCGACGATGGAGGCTTCTTCGATGGTGATAATTTTATGGGTATTGCTGTTCTTCACATCGAGGCTATTCGGCGCGGCCGTGTACTCGCTAAGGGCGGCTTCCATGGTATAGGTCCCGGTTGCGCTCTGTATGTCCGGCAGCGGAGTGGTCCCGACGGGGCCGGTAAGGCTGAAAACCTTCAGGTCCGTGTTCCGTTTCGGCGTTGGCGGAGGTTCCCACGGCGGTGTAAGGGCCTTCGACGGCTCATTTTCGATAATAATGTTATCCACATCGATTGTCCCGGCTTTCGGTATGCCCGGTCCCGGGGGAGGCAGCGGTGCCGTATAGTCATCGGAAATATTTTCAACGCTGTAGCGCACCCGGAGCCGCAGCCCTTCTTGAGGGGCCAGGGCGGTTTGCACGGGGAGGCGTGCCTCCGTGGACGGTCCGAAACGGAGCGTTTCCGCGCTGTCGGTAAAAATTGATTCGTCCACCGGCCCTTGCAGCGGAGAAACCCCGTTTTTCGACAGATCGAAGGTATACCCCGCCGCCGCGGTTTTCGCGAGAATCCCGGTATCAAGGCCAAAGCGGAGGCTGTCATCGAGAAATTCGATCCGGTTGTCGGCCCCTGTTTTCAGGGCTTCGATAAGCAGTACCTGTGTGTCGGCGGTGTCGTTTACGACCCGCGCCGCGAGAAGGCCTTTCCCCCGGTCGTTTATTCTGTCGGCAAAACGCTCTACCGGACCGCCGGAAAAGGAAAATGAAATTTCTTCTCCGCCGACGCGGAACCCGTATCGGCCTTCCGGAATGTGATAATTTCTGTCCAGGGAAGAAGAGAGGAACCTGTCCGCCGATGCCAGCCGGCTGACAACGATTTCTCGGCTTGCCTCCTCCATACCCCGTTCCGCGGTGGCGGTAACGATGTTTTCCCGGGAAGAGGAAGCTATTCTGTCGCGAAAAGGATTTTCAAACCCAAACAGGCCGCGGGCGCTGTCCCTGAATTGAGCCAGCCGCCTGTTTAAAGACTGCCATGTAGTTTTTTGTGTTTTGAAAGACTCAACGGACTCGTTCATCCTTTCGAGAGGAATCCGTTCGAGTTTCATTATTTCCTGTATCATTTTATCGGTGTCAAACCTGCTGGTTACACCGGGAATCGATATGTCCGACATGTCCTTCTGATACCCCCTCCCCCGAATTTGTATCAGATTTGTTCGTCTATCAGCAGTCCGATTGCTTCCTTTAATTTTGCTTCTAAACGCTGTATTTCTTCCGGGGGTATCTCCCTTATTACTTCATCGGTCGATCGGTCAATCACCTTTACAATTACCTGGTTCAGCTGCCGATTGACCGAAAATTTGAGCTTCCTGTTAAAAAGAAGGTTGGATTTAAACATTTTATTCAAATACTGTTCAACCTCTTCCTTCGAATAGGATTGCAGTTTTTTGAGAAAGTTCCGTGCTGTTTCTTTCGGACGCTGCGTATCACTTCCTTGTTCAGCAGCGGACAGGTTCTCCTGCCTTGTTCGTTGCTTATTCTGGACTGGAAGGCTGTGCATCATCCGTTGAATTTCCAGTTCCATACCTTTATCCTCACTAAAATATAGGGAAGGGGAGAGAGGCGCGGTCCCCCCCTTGCCTCATGATAACCGCGGAGATGACGTCCAGTGATCTCCACAGCTTAAACGAACGGTAGTATTCTGCCTTACTACAGCAGCTGAAGAACCGATTGTGTTTTCGTGTTGGCCTGGGCCAGCATTGCAGTGTTCGACTGCATTAATATTTGGTTCTTCACATATTCGACCATTTCACTGGCCATATTCACGTCCCGGATTCTCGATTCGGCAGCCTGAAGGTTCTCGGCAGCGATTGCAACTCCCTTGGAAGCCATTTCAAATCTGTTCTGATAGGCACCAAGGTCGGCACGCTGTTTCGAAACTGTCTTCAGAGCGGCGTCCAGGGACCCGATCGCCTGATTGGCGGTCTCAACGGTGGAAATAGAAATCATTCCGGTTTCACCCTGTGCTCCCTGCAGCCCGAGGGCCTCGGCCGTCATTGTGCCGATATATACCCGTTCGGATTGGTCCATGTTGGCGCCAACCTGGAACTGCATAATGTTAGCTCCAGTATCCTCTGCATCACGGGCGAAGCGTCCGGTTAAGATGTTCATGCCGTTGAACTGCGCGTGGGAAGCGATCCTGTTGATTTCGTCAACAAGCTGAGATACCTCAACCTGGATCTGCATCCTGTCTTCCGGTGTATACACACCGTTTGCCGACTGCACGGCAAGTTCCCGTATCCGGTGAAGGATGTCCTGATTTTCCTGCAGGTATCCTTCCGATGTCTGAATGAACGAAACCCCATTCTGGATATTTCGTTCTGCCTGATTGAGGCCACGTATCTGTCCGCGGAGTTTTTCTGAAACCGCAAGGCCCGACGCGTCGTCGCCGCCCCGGTTGATCCGCAGACCGGAGCTGAGTTTTTCGATGTTCGCCTGAATTTCTTCATTTCGATTACCCAGCGTCCTGTTTGCATACATGGCGCTTAAGTTATGATTTATTATCATTTAGCCCTCCTTGAATTTGTTTTAGAAGGCATCCCTTGCCTTCTATTCATCTTGTGTGCCGAGGGGAAACGGAAGATAAAACGCGCCTCTTCCGTTCCGTTCATTCCCCAACGGGCAGGGAAGAGGTCCGGTTTACACCGGACTCACTCCCTGCCAGGGCCTCACTAGGAGGGTTTACATTTCAAAGATCAAACGGAATCCATACTATAGTTTACTCATTTATCCGAGTAATTGCAAGACAGATTGCGTTTTCGTATTGGCCTGGGCAAGCATCGCGGTCCCGGTCTGTACAAGGATCTGGTTCTTTACGTAGTCGACCATCTGGTGTGCCATATCGGTATCACGAATCCGCGATTCCGCCGCCTGAAGATTTTCCGCCCCAATATCAATTCCCCGAACGGCATGTTCGAGTCTGTTTTGGTATGCCCCCAGGTCCGCGCGCTGTTTGCTGACCTGTTTAAGTGCTACGTCCACAACGCCGATATTCCTATTAGCGTCGGCGGGAGTAGACATGGTAATGATATCGTTCTGGTTTGACCGAAGTTTAAGGGACTGCGCGGTCATTGTTCCGATATATACCCGTTCTCTCTGGTCCATATTGGCTCCGATGTGCAGCCACATTGAGGCGGTTACGGTATTTTCTCCGCCTTCGAAAGCGAACCGGCCGGTTAGCAGATTCATGCCGTTGAATTGAGCATGGGATGCTATCCGGTCTACTTCGTCTACCAACTGGGAAATTTCAACCTGGATCTGCATCCTGTCCTCCGCGGTATAAATACCGTTCGCGGACTGTACAGCCAGTTCCCGAATTCTGTGCAAAATGTCCTGTGTTTCCTGAAGATAACCTTCGGTGGTTTGAATCAGCGAAATGCCGTTCGAAGCATTTCGTGAAGCCTGGTTTAAGCCCCGTATCTGGGACCTCATTTTTTCCGATACCGCCAAACCGGAAGCATCGTCTCCCGCCCGGTTAATTCGAAGTCCGGAAGAGAGTTTCTCCATGTCTTTGGTTAAATTGAGATTTGTGTTCTTCAATTCCCGCTGTGCAAACATTGCACTTAGATTGTGATTGATAATCATTTATATCCTCCATGAATTATGTTTTTAGGCATCCCTGCCTGCCGGGCGTCCCTGCCCGGTAATAGTTTTTTTAACCTCCTTCTTTAAAGTTTTGCTAAACCCCCCGATTTAAATTCCGACAATCAGAATAAGGGGGAATAGGCCCCGAAGGACTTAGGAAAAGTACGAAGACTTTTCCTTAATCTTATACTCGACACCCCCAGGGATAATCTTTAGAAAAAAGTTGAAAAAGTTATGTCAGTGTATTGATATATTTCTTCGCGATAGGATCGTTCGGATCGATTTCGAGAACACTGCGGAAAAAGCCCAGGGCTTCCTCCTTTTTGTCCTTCTTTAACGCCAATATCCCCAAATTTGAGATAATTTTTACGTTTTCCGGTTCTTCCCGGAGGGCTTTCTCGAGGTTTTTCTTACTTTCTTCGAACTCTCCAAGTTCCATCAGACAAATGGCAAGTTCATTCAGCACGTCGGTGTGAGGTTTCTCCAGTTCAATGGCCTGTAAAAACGCTTCTTTCCCGTCTTTGTATCTCCCAAGCCTTCTAAACGCCCAGCCCAGCAGGAACCACGCGTTCGAGATATGAGGAGATTCCTGCAGGAATTCCCGGATACGGTTGATGCCCTCTTCCTCTTTCCCGAGCTTGATAAAGTCGTAGGCCTGTTTAAACAAGGTGTCCAGGCCCATCCGCTCTTCGATGCTTTCTACAACTTTTTTTACCTTTTCGAGTTTTTCTCCGTCCGTTCCGACCTGGCTGTAGATGCTGAAATGGTACCTTGCTTTCTCATAGCCTTCGACATGCAGATAGAAATAACCGGCATTGAAGTGTGCTTCCGGGCATGAATCGTCAATTTCAAATATTTCACGGTACAGTTCCATTACCTTGTGCCGGTATTCCTCCGCGAGGTCATCACGTTCTGTTTTTTGATATGCTTTTGACCGTTCCTCATAGACGAGGGCCAGGTTGATCCGGGCTTCGATATTTTCCGGTAAAAGGCTGGTAAGCGCGAGAAAAATTTCCACTGAAAGGGAATAGTCTTTATTTTTCGCCTTCAAAACTCCGGTATACATCAGCTCGTCTACCACGTCCGGTTTTACGTGAAGGATAAAATTCCGGTAGTATTCCGCGTGTTCATGGCCCGGGTCGTACGCGAGAATTTTCAGCATTGCCGCGAGGATCATCTCCCAGGAAAGGTTTTCCAGGAACAATTCTTCATCCCCCGGGGGGAGTTCCACAGGAAGAAGAATCGATGGATCGATGGAGAGCCCGACGAGTTCCGTTTCAATTGTTTCGGGAACGGAAATGTAAACAATGTTCTTTAGCCGCGGTATGTCACTGTTCTCATTCATCAATTAACTGCTTTCCGTTGTTTTTCGCAGCCGGGTGAGATAGTCATTAACAACCATCTTATACTCGATGGGGACGGTGTTCTCATCGTACAGTATTCCGATTGCCGCGATATCTTTCCGGCCTTCGACTTCCTCCACCCGGAGTACCTTTCCTTTTAATATAAGAATTTTTTTCTGATCTTCCAACTCGAGTTTGAATTCAACTTCCTTTTCCACTAAATATTTCGCGATACCCGAAATAAGCAGTTTTGCCCCGGAAAAAGAGAGGTCCCGGAGGATCCCCTTCCGCGGTACATTTTGTATGGTAAGCCGAATGTCCTTGGAAGCAAACCCCAGTTTTCTTAAGGACTCCGTCGTAATGAGGATCCGTTCTTCGCTTCGTTTTTTTGAGTTTACATTCGCCTCGAGCAGGGAGCCGACTACTTCAATCAGGTCGTCGGCGGGACGCTGGGTATATGTAAGGTTGATAAAATGAAGGTTCGGATTTTCCTTGCTGTATGGGTTGTAACCCGTTACCTTCGCGGGGACGAAAAAGGCAATCGGGTCGCTCTTGTCCGCGTATTTGAAGCAGAACCGAAGACTTGCTAAATTGTTTGACTTTCGAAGCAGCTCGAAGTACTTTTCGCTTAAATTGGCAATGACTTTCGCCCCCGTTAGGGATGTTGAATAGATAATACAGGGCCATTGATGGTTGATGCATTTCAGAAATACCTGTTTCGCCTGAAGCCCGACCGCTTCGATAACTTGTTTTGTGAAAGTGACGTCTATATTTTTATAGGCGTCGTAAAATTTAGTTATTTGCTGACTTGTGACTAGACCCATAGCTTTTGATTTGATACTATGATAGATTATATTTCGAGTCAATAAGGAGGATTTCGTGAGTGTTTTGACCGGAATGGGAAACCCGCTGCTCGATACGATTATCCAGGTCGATTTTGAAACGTTTCGAAAGTTCGAGGCTGAACCGGGTTCGATGAATCTTGTGGACAGCACATTTTCTCAAAAATTAACGCGGCTGCCGGGGAACAAGAAGCGTACCCCCGGAGGAAGCTGTTCAAATACAATGCGCGGTATCGCGTGGATTATGAAGCATACCGGTGAAAAAGACGGGGTTGCCTATCTCGGCGCCGTTGGAAAGGACGATGAAGGGGACCAATTCGAGTCGATCCTGCGGGAGCAGGGTGTTGCCCCCTATTTGGCCAGGACCGATGTTGCAACCGGTACATCAACTATTTTAGTTACACCCGACCATGAGAGGACGATGTTTACCTATCTCGGCGCCTGCCGGGAATACAGAGAAGAGGACCTGCCGGCGGAGAGCTGCAGCGGTGCCTGCTGCATCCATTTAGCGGGATACATGTGGGACACGGAAAACCAGAAAGGCGCGGCGAAACGGCTGGTACATGAGGGACTGAAGGCGGAGAAGGTGATATCCTTCGATTTGGCGGACCCCTTTGTCGTCCACCGGTTCGGCGATGAACTGCGTTCCTGGCTCCCCGGAAAGGTCCATATCCTGTTTGCAAATAAAGAAGAGCTGTCCGTTATGACCGGTGAATCGGAAAACAGCCTGATACTGGAGCGGGCGGGGGAATTCGCCCGGACTGTGGTCATGAAAACCGGAGCGGAAGGCTGCAGTATCGTTTCCGGAAACGAAATTGTTACCGTCCCGGGGGAACGGGTACAGCCCCTGGACACCACCGGTGCCGGAGATTCCTTCGCGGCAGGCTATTTATACGGTATGCTGCATAATTATTCACCGCAATTATGCGGAAAACTGGCAAACAGAATTGCATCGAAAATTGTAACCACCGAAGGCTGTGACTACTCCGCGGTCAGGTTAGATGAGGTGAAGGGGCTTATCGGGCACATTTAGTCTTCCCGCAGACTGTTTTCAAGGCGTTCGATAATTTCAGCAGTCAGTTTCACCGCCTGGAGGGAAGCTTCCGTATCCCCGGGGGCGCCGGGGTCCCTCCGGCGTTCTTGAAACAACTCATCGGTTATCAGCATTCCCGCTAAGACGGCAACCCTAAGAGGGTCGCCGGAGGCAGTCGATTTTTGGATTTCCTCCGTTTTTCCGCGGATGTACTGGATAATTTCGTTTATGTAGCCCGGGTCCTGGTCCGAGCGGATGGAAAAAGCGGTTCCGAGGATTTTTACTTGAACAACCTCAGATCCCATCTTTTAAAATATATCCAGTTCGGTCGGTTCCTGGCCTTCAGGATCTTCTTCTTCCGAATAGAAGCCGGGTTTTTCTCCGGTGTCGGTTTCTTCCGCTTCGTCGGGTCCCGGTGCGTCGGCCTGCCGGGGGGTGTCCTCTTCGGGCGGGACTGCAGCTTCGGGTACAGGGGTCTCCGGCAGCGGTGCGGTTTCCACGGGCTGTGAAGCTTCGGGGGACGGGGGGGTATGTTCGAGCTTGTCAAGCTGGTCAATTGCATCCAGTATTCCCTGCTCAATTGCCCCCTGGTCCCGTTTGAAATCTTCAATCAGCCGTTCCAGTTCTTCAATTCTCGATTGATAACTGTTTAACTTCTGCTTTAATCTGGAATTCTCACCCCGCAGATCATCAATAACGGAGACGGCCTGTTTTACTTTTTCATCTAACGTTTTGATCTGCTCGAGGTTGATCATGCTGAAGCACCTAATCCCTTTTTAGCTGTCTCGACAACCGCGGCAAACGCGGCGGGGTCTTCAATTGCCATATTCGACAAGGCCTTTCTGTTCAGTTCAACATCTGCCTTTTTCAATCCGTCGATAAGCCGGGAATAACTGATATCGTGGGTTTTACAGGCCGCTGAAATTCTTGTAATCCAGAGGGCCCTGAAATACCGTTTTTTTTGTCTTCTGTCCCGGTAGGCATAGGATTGGGCTTTTGCCACCGCGTCTTTCGCGGTCCGGAACAGTTTACTTCGCCGTCCCCAGTAGCCTTTTGCCTGTTGTAATATCTTTTTTCTGCGTTCGTGTCGACGTGTCCCGTTTGCAACTCGTGGCATTTCTTCGCTCCTTCTAAATAATTAGTTGTAATTCCGTTTATCAAGCGTAGGGCATGAGCCTTTTAACCCGCTTTTCCTCTTCAGGACTCAGCATCGCGGGCTTTCGTAAATTTTTCTTTCGTTTCGTGCTCTTTTTTGTAAGAATATGCCGTAAACCCTGCTTTTTATATTTCACTTTTCCCGAACCTGTAACCGAAAAGCGCTTAGACGCGCTTTTTCTTGTTTTCATCTTTGGCATACAATATTCCTTTTTTCTATTTTTTTGATTTCGGACTCAATATCATGGACATATACCTGCCTTCCATGGCCGGTTTTTTATCCACCGAAAATTCAATATCGAGCCTTTCCGCTATCGCATCTAGGACATCTTTTCCAAGTTCCGTATGGGCAAGTTCTCTTCCCCGGAACCGGACAGTCACTTTAACTTTGTTTCCTTCTTCTAAAAATTCCTGGATGTGTTTCGTTTTAAAATTGAGATCGTGTTCCTCGATCTTCGGCTGCATCCGAATTTCTTTCATTTTTACCTGTTTCTGGTTTTTTTTCGCCTCCTTGAGCCGCTTTTCCTGATCAAATTTGTACTTTCCATAATCAAGGATCTTGCACACCGGCGGGTTGGCGTTCGGTGCAACTTCGATTAAATCCAGCCCGGCTTCCCGGGAAAGTTTCAGGGCTTCTATTGTCGGGACAATCCCGCGCTGCCCTCCATTTTCATCAATTAACCTAACTTCACGTACCCGAATATCTTCGTTGATACGAAACTCTTTTGATGCCAATCTACCTCCTTCTTAGGTTTCCCTTCTATATCATGGTATGATAGAATAGGAATATATCATTTGCGGGTAAAAGAGTCAATGAAACACAATGAAAGGGGGAAAAGGTCATGACTGCCATGGAACTGCTCCGGAATGCCCTCGATCGGGAACAGGAAGATCAGAAGATATACAAAGCATACGCACGGAACACAACCTCCCAAGGGCTTGCCCAGCTGCTTTCCTCCTTTATCGATCAGGAGGAGGAGCATACCAACGAGCTGACCGAACTGGCGGCCCGGGATGACGTGGAATCAATGTTTACCGCCGACGGCCTTGCTTCCTTCGATGTCTCGTCCTATTCCCCGAAATCGCGATTTTCTCCGGAGATGACGGAAAATGATTTTCTCAACCACGTTATTGACCGTGAAGAATCGGGGGTCCGGTTTTATTCGGCCATTGCCGGTATCTGCAGTAACGAGGACCTTGCGTTCACCTTCAATAATCTTTCATTTGAGGAACAGAAGCATAAAAACTGGGCAATGGACAGGTACGAGCTGGAAATGCTTTCATCCATGTAATTATTGCACATTTTTGCTCCTCCTGATACTGTCTACACCATGGCGTTATTCTTATTGTCTTTGTTACCCATTTCTCTGTTCATTACCGTATGGATCTACTTCCCAAAGGAACGGGAAACCCCCCGGAATTTTCTCCACGGCCTTTACGGTTTTCTGCTGGCGGTCCCTGTCCTTCTGATACATACCTTAGTGAAGAAACCGCTTCCGGCCGCATTTCTGTTCCGGGACCTGTTTTCTAACGTTCTTGTCTACCGGTCTTTTCAGCTTTTTTTGGCCGCGCTGTTTGTTTATCATCTCCCCTTCGGTTTTCGTCCCGGCAGGCGGGACGAAAAATTTTCCGCGTCAATTGAATGGCAGTCACTTTTTTTCTTCGGCGCCTTCTATGCCGCGGTGTCGGTTGTGGATGCCGTCATCTATTTCGGGGACTACCATTTTACCCTGCTGTTTTATGTACCGGTTTCCAGACTGGGGATTGTTTTCGCCGCAACGGCCGCGCTCTCCTTTGCCGAAAGTGAAACCGGGGTCCGGAAAGCCATGCTGTACGCGGGAACTGTGGTTGTCCCGTTCCTGTTTTCCATTGGATATCCCCTGATGTATCTGAAGATGTACGGCTTCGGTATACCATTAACGGCGGTGGTATTCGGAGGTTCTTTCGCTGCCTTTCATATCTGGATGGAGAGAGAATACAGACCCGGTGTGAAACCTGAAAAGGTTCCACTCCGGGCCCGGTAGGGACCGGCGGCGGACAGCCGCCGGATAGACAGTTACGCTTTTCCGGCGGAACCGAGAACGTTTTTATTTTTATGCATATACATCAGTTTCAGAGCTTCCCTCGCTGGACCGAGGTATTTTCTTGGATCGAATTCAGCTGGGTTTTCAGCCATATGCTTCCGGATTGCGCCGGTCATGGCAAGCCGCCCGTCACTGTCGATATTAATTTTACATACCGCCGATTTTGTTGCCTGCCGCAGCTGTTCCTCGGGGATCCCCACCGAGTTCTTCAGGTCTCCTCCGAAGGAATTAATCATTTCCACGTATTCGACCGGCACGGAAGAAGAACCGTGAAGCACAATGGGAAAGCCCGGGAGTTTTTCTTCAACCCCTTCGAGAATGTCGAAGCGCAGCGGCGGGGGAATCAAAATTCCGTCTTCGTTTCTGGTGCACTGCTCGGGGGTGAATTTATTCGCGCCATGGGATGTCCCGATGGAAATAGCCAGGCTGTCCACACCCGTTTTACCGACAAAGTCTTCAACTTCCTCCGGTTTGGTGTAGGTGGAAGTTTCCGCCTGTACTTCATCTTCGATACCGGCCAAAACACCCAGTTCCCCTTCGACGGTTACGTAGTCCTTTTGGCTGTGGGCGTATTCCACTACCTTTTTGGTTAAAGCGACATTTTCATCGTAGGGAAGGTGGGAGCCGTCGATCATAACGGAGGAAAAACCGGTTTCGATGCAGTCTTTGCAGACTTCGAAGCTGTCGCCGTGGTCTAAGTGCAGGGTGATAGGTATTTCGTATCCCAATTCTTTCGCGTAGGCGACCGCGCCCTGGGCCATGTAGCGGAGAAGGGTGGAGTTCGCGTATTTCCGCGCGCCTTTCGATACCTGCAGGATAACGGGCGACTTGGTTTCAACACAGGCCGCGATGATGGCCTGCAGCTGTTCCATATTGTTGAAATTATACGCGGGAATGGCGTATTTCCCTTTCATGGCTTTCTCGAAACCTATTTTTGTATTCTGCAGACCCAGTTCTTTGTATGAGGTCATAAACATCTCCTTATGATAGTTTTCATGAATTGTATGGTCCTGTTTTTACACTGTCAAGGGGACGAATTGACCCCCTTCCGTTCTCATGGTAGGTTCATGGCATGGGAAAGGTTTTTCGTTTCATTCTCCTTCTCCTGTTTCCGGCCCTTTGTACCGCCGCCTGCGCTCCCCGCGGGGAAGGGACGGTCCTATTTGCCGTCGACAGCTTTTGGTCCGCCTCGGGATATTTTACGGAAAAGAAGGTGAGGGCATTGGAAAAAACCGCCGTCGAAAGCGGCGCCCGCCTCGAGATTGAAATTGTTCCGTACGGGACTGCCGTTTCCGCGGTACTACAGGCGGCAGCGGCGGAAGGGAGGGCTGAAACGGTGCTGCTCTCTCCCTTCTTAACGGCGGCATTTCCCGCGGATACGAAGGAAGGGGAGAACAGGGTGAATGTTGTCGGGATTGCCGCTTTTCCCCGGGAAAACGGCACCGAGGGGCACCTTGGCATGATCTGTATTTCCCGTGAAAAAGCTCTCCGGGAGCTTGGGCGGGAACTGTGCGGGTACGTCCGGAAAACGGACGCTCCCGGAGTCACAGGCTTCTGGTATACGGGAAACGAAGGGGGGAAACAGGACTACGAGACGTTTTACCGGTCATTTACCGAGGACTGCCCTCCTGAACTGTGTGACATCACCCTCGTAAACCGGGCGGACGCGGGTACAGCCGAAAACTCACTCCGGGGTTATACGCCGGAGGAAGGGATGGTGGCCCTGGCATTTACGGGGGAACAAAACAGTGAATATGTAAGGTTCTTCGCTGAACATGGGAACGGCATTGCTTCGGAGTACCTTTTTTTGGACGATTTTCCGGAAACAGCTCCGGTTTTTAGCATAGACCTGCCGATGAAAGAGATAATACGCGCCGCAGCGGAAAATCCCCCGGAAACGGGAAAAAAAACCATCGTAGACGCAGTTTTATTAAAAAGGGAATAAAATGGTTTGACAAAGAATACCGGAAGAAATATAATTCAAAATGTATAATATTATGGCAATTTTGGTTTACAAAAGGAGCAAATAATGAGGAGAAGCGGCCTGCTTATTACATGTCTGGTTCTACTCGCTTCCTTTCTTCTATCAAGCCCGGTTTTCGCTGATAAAACAACCGAAAACCTGATGTCCTTTGTTATCGATAGTTTCGATAATCCTGAAGATCGAGAAGCGGCTGAGTGGAATTCAAGCGAATGGATAGTGCGCGGAAGCAAATTCAGCACGAAAGTATATGACGAAGACGGCAATGTCGTAGATCAATGGCCAAAATCTACATATCTCGAAGCATGGCCTGAAGCTTTCTTTGGAGCAAACAAAGAGGAGCGCGATTTAAAAGTTCTGGGAGTAAACGGGCGGTTCGACAGACAGGGCTACAACTATATTGAACTTATTCCGGCTGTTGAGAATGATGAAGGTGAGCTGGAGCCGAGGCATCCCGATATGATGGATGAATACGGCAATGTTATCCTTGGCAATGAAATAACCCTGCCCGGACGGACAAAAATCATCGATATGTGGGTGTGGGGCTCGAACTACGACTTTTATTTTGAAATACATCTGCGCGATTTTAAGGGTATCGTCCATGTGCTGAATATGGGCAATCTGAAATTTACCGGCTGGAAAAATCTGCGGGTAAACATTCCGAGCTCGATTCCCCAAGAGGGCGGCTATGTAACTTCCGGGGGATACTTAAAAGAACTGAAACTGGTAAAAATGGTTTTATGGACCCGGCCGAACGAACGGGTGGCCGACTTTTTCTATTACTTCGACCATATGAAAACCCTCTCGGACATGTTTGTTTCCCGTTTTGACGGGGACGAGCTCGCCGATACGGACAGGATCCAGGAAATATGGAATACCGGGGAGGGCAAATAACAATGAGGCAAGTACCAATGAAAAGCACAGGAAAAATGATACTGCTGACAATTATTCTAGGCATTGCCGTTATCGGCGCTGCCGCCGCCCAGAATGAAGATGTCGGAGCGCCGAACGTCAATTTAATCGGGGTGGATTCGGCACAGCAAAAGCTGAAGGAAGTTTCCGTTTCGAAATTCGAGGATGCCGGTTACTGGGACGCCTTTATGAGCCCGGACCAGGGCATTGTCAGGCTCCGCCGATTCGAAGGAATACCCGTCGAGAAGGAACCGATTCCCGGTGAAGAAGAAGCAGGTATCGAAGAGGAGGACAAGTACGTCCTCGGCTTAAAGGTGCAGTACTTCGGCAGGGGATTTAAACAATTCGCCCTGATGCCGGTGCGGCCGATTCCCATTGAAGGGATAACAAAAACGATATCCCTTTGGGTTGTGGGGAGAAACTTTAACCATGTACTGAAGGTGATGGTTGGAGACCATTTCGGCAACCACAGTGAAATTACCATGGGGAAAATGAACTTCTCGGGCTGGAGGCAGATGACGGTGGCGGTACCGCCGACGCTGGTGCAGCGGGATTATCATCATTCGAACAGGATGGGAGTTAAAATCCTGGGTTTCAAGATTGAAACCGATCCGATGGAATCGTACGGCACCTATTATGTCTATTTTGACGGACTGCGGGCAGTTACCGACCTGTTTGCCGAAGAAAACAGAGACGTGGACGATTTTCTGGATGCATGGTAGGATATAACGTGCGATACATACAAAGGCTGGCTTACGACAGGGCCGGCCTTTTTTCTTGTCGAGGGAAAAATGCAGATAGATATTGACGCGAAAACGGTCATCGGCGAAGGGTCGCAGTTTTTCGGCCGCTATAAAATTGACGGGAACCTCCGTATCGACGGCAAGTTCGAGGGTGAAATACTTTTAGTGGACCACCTGCAGATCGGGCCTCAGGGGAGGGCTAAAACAAATATTAAAGCGGTAAGTATTGTTGTTGAAGGCATTGTTATCGGTAACCTGTCCGCGTCGACGAGGATCCTCCTGCTGTCAACCGCCCGGGTCCTGGGAGATATCAAAACTCCGGAGCTCATTATCCAGGACGGAGTGGTATTGGAAGGCGGCTGCACGATAAGCCATTACGAACTCGATAATACAAAAGGCTATATCGAAAACCTTTACACACAAAACGGCTAAGGTGACGGAAACAGGGTAAAGAAATTTTTCGCAACCTGCCGCTGTAATTCCTCTTGATCGGTGTCCCGCAGCCCTGCCGTAAAAGAGTAGGTGTGTTCGATAAAACCGGGCTGGTTTTTTTTGCTCCGGACCGGCTGGGGGCTTAAGTAAGGGGCGTCTGTTTCCAATAAGAGGCGGTCCGCGGGTATCTTTACCGCTGCTTCACGGACCTCATCGGTATGTTTATAGGTAATATTTCCCGCGAAAGATATATACAGGCCCAGGTCGATACAGCTTTTTGCCGTTTCATAGCCCGAGGAAAAGCAGTGGAGTATACCGCCGTATTCGGGCCGGCACTGCCGGAGCGCGCTCAGGACTTCCCGGTCCGCCTTCCTGCTGTGGATGACCACCGGCAGGCGGAAGGCATTCGCCAGTTCTATCTGCCGTATAAAAAGTTCCGCCTGCTTTTCGGCCGGAGCGTAATTCCAGTGCAGATCGATTCCCGTTTCGCCGACGGCGGAAAACATGCCGGTACAAAGCCGCTTTTCAAGGTCCGGCAGCAGCCCTTCACTGCCGCCGGGGTAGATCCCCGCGCTCAGACGGATCCACGGAAAAGGGGCCGTAAGGGCCAGCCGCCGCTCCGTGTCTTCCGGCAGGATGCCGACGTCCAGCCCTCCGCGCAAACCTGCTTCAGCGGCCTCCTTAAGCAGGCGGCCCGCGTCCATTCCCTTGTCCGCCATTATGAGGCTGTGGAAATGGGAATCGATAAACATGCTATTCCAGGCCTTCCAGCGCCTCTTTTGCCAGCCCGCGGACGGAATTTTCCCAATACGATGAAATTACCACCATATTGAGTTCCTCCATGCCGACGGGGCTGCCGGTCTGTCCTAAAGCGATTATCGCCGCCTTCGCGATCCGCAGGGAATCGGTGGGGCGTCCCTCTCTGCGGTCGGTAAGGTAGGCGAGGAAATCGGACAAAATACGCGCGGAGGCGTCAGTTGTGTAGGAGCCGAGCGTATGCAGGACCGCGAGCATTTCATCCTCGTCGTAAATCCTGTCTTTTCTGTATCTTTTGACCATTTCCTCCATAACCGGGAGCAAGGCTTCATCCTTTGCCGGGAAGCGGCTGACGGCGTTGAGGGAGGTAATTCGGAGGTTTTTCAGGGCATATTCTTCTTTCTTGTCACGGGGCGCGTAGCGCATCCCTTCTTGAAAAGCGAGTGAAGCAATTTTTGCCTTGTTTTCTTCCGGGGCTTTGGAAAGGAGGGCCGCCTCGAGGGCGTGGATTTTGATGTTGTAATCCCCCTCTTCGGTAAGTATTTCAGCAAGCTGATCGGTGGGATCATCAATCATTGTACGAAGGGCGTCCGCGGCACGTTCCTTTACCATGCCGCGCCCGGAGTACCAGCCGGTGGAGGCAAAGAAAACCGGCGGATAGCCGGCGGGAACTTTTAGGCGTTCCAGCGCCGTTACCAGCGCGTAGGCGAGGATTTCGTTTTCCCGCTGGTTTTCAATATCATCGTAATTGAAATTGATGTTCCTGAGCATTAGTGCAAGTTCTTCGGCATATTCTTTTGCTCCCATCTTGCCGATGGCAATAATCGCTTCCCCTTTTAAAAAGGGTTCATCCACCGATTCGACAACTTCCCACACAAAGGGCGCCGCTTCCGCGGCCTTTAGACTGCCGAGCTCTTTCACCGCTGTTTTCGTAACAGTTGCCGCCAGGTCTTTTTCGGTCCTGTTCCTGGGGTTCCGGAGGGCCCGTATCTGTTCGTCCAGCGCGTCCTGCAGGACCGGGACCATGTCCCGGCTGTGCTGTTCGACAATGCTCTGCAGTACCTGGAACTTTTGTTCTAAAGTCGTCGCCCGCTGGTAGAGCCTTGCCCATACCGCGGAAACATCATGCTGCGCGGACAATGAGACGCTGCCGATGAGGGCACAGAAACAAACCGCCGTAACTATTTTTATTGCTTTTTTCATGCTCTTTCACCTATTCTTCGAGATATTCGATATATTCACGCTTTACATATTTCCTCGTCAGCCGTTCCTGAATTGTTCCGGAAGCGTTTTTGTAGATAATTTCAACGGGGTTTCCTCGTTCGTTGTTGGTGTACTGAATTGACCGTTTAACGGAGCCGTTTTGCCGGTGAATTACCTCTTCTACAAGGGCACCGCCCGCGTATTCATACGTGCGGAATTCCAAAACGCTTCCGTCTGCTTCATGCTGGGTGCTTTGCATCATATTGCCGTCGCTGTCGTATTCGTTTTCAAAATAGACATCCAGATCCCCTGCCGGGGTATAGGTTTCCGCTTTCGTAAAATTCCCCTGTTCATACACATATTTGGTGGATGAAAAAAGTGCCCCGCTGCCGGAATAGATGCTCCACTCGGTTTTCCGCCCGTCGTTGTCGTAATCATATACCGATTTCAGCTGCAGTTCGCCTTCAGGATCGTAGGTGGATTCGGTGAGCAAATTACCGGAATTGTCATATTCGTAGACATAGTACGTCTGCAGTTCGCCGGTCCCGTTTACTACCTCTTCCTTTACCGGGAACCCGTCCTCATAGAAGAAATTCCGTTTTTCGAGGAGCTCTCCGTTGTCGGAAAAGGTTTCCTTTGCTAGAATACGCTCTCCGTCCTCCTCATAGGCGGCAACGGTGTACTCGTCGAGTGTACCGTCGGCAAAAAACGAACGCTCCTCTTCGAGCAGGTCGATAACGCGGACAATTTTTTCAGGTTCCGCGGCCGGTTTTTTTTCTACGGTTACGGTTTCCATTTCCGTTTCAGCGGGCCCTTCCGCCGGGGTAACACAGCCGGACAGCAGCAGCGCGAAGCCCGAAAGACATATAAGCAATACAATGACAGGGGATTTCATGATTCTACTCCTACAACAATACATTTATGCTCGTATCAATGTACTATTTGAAAAATGTTCCTGTCAATTGCAAATATGATTGCCCTTTCGGTATGGAAAAAATCAATTTTTCGGCAAACGTACGCGCTGCTATTGCCGATCCGGAGACCGGCAAGTTTTTCTACGCGAATGCCGCCTGGCTGAAATTGAAGTTGTCCGGAAAGACGGTACCCGTATCTGGGTATCCATTTCAGCGTTCAATATAGAGATCGACGGAGCAAGACAGATTGTCGGTATATTCCGTGACATAACGGAACGGAAACAGAATGAGAAAGAACTTCGGGAGGCAATTACAGAAGCGGAAAAAGCCTCAAAGGCGAAAAGCGACTTTCTTGCCAATATGAGCCATGAAATACGGACACCGATGAACGGGGTTTTAGGAATGCTCGATATTTCAAAAATAGAAGCGGGAAAATTCGAACTTTCCTTTGACGTTTTCGACCTGCGGGAACTCACTGAACAGGTTTATTCCATGCTGTCCCTGGAGGCGGAGAGAAAGGGCATCGATTTTTCAATTTTTTACAACACTCCAATAAAAACCAGATTCGTCGGAGATTCGGCGCGGATGATAACAATCAGTGTGGAGGACACCGGACCTGGGGTCCCGAAAGAAAACCTCGAGTCGATATTTAACAATTTTGAGCAGCTTGACGGTTCCGTCACCAGGCGATACGGCGGAACGGGACTGGGCCTAAGTATAACGCGGAAACTGGTGGAGCTGGCGGGGGGAAGGGTTGGAAAAAGCGCGGACCGGCACATACGATATGGTGTTGATGGATGTGTAAATGCCGGTCGCAGACGGGCTGGAAGCGACCCGGCGAATCCGTGCCCTCGGCGGCAGCTTCGAGAAACTCCCAATCATAGCCCTTACCGCCGCGGGAATGGACGATTTTATCACGAAGCCGATTACGGCATCACACCTGGAAAAGATCCTGGACACATGGCTGGAGGCTTCTCCATGAAGGTGAAGTGACCGGGTTATTTTTATTACGAGATCCCGGTAGATTAATCACTTTCTTCTCCAGGTGTTCCCCGTTCTTGACAGCGCGGGTGAACAATGTCGATACTATATAGTGAGATGATTAATTTTCTTTTTAACATTGAAAAATCTACGCAGGCTGCCGCGCTGTTTTTGTCTCTTAACAAGGGAAAGCTTAATTATATGAAATTGATTAAACTTTTATATATTCTAGATCGTGCGGCGATTACAAAATGGAATGAACCGGTTACTGGGGACGCATACTATTCCTTACGATATGGACCAATTGTCAGTAATATAATGAACCACATTACATCACCTTCAGTACCTGATTTGAAAGATTATTGGCATGATAGTATTGAAAAGTCATCTAAAGATACCTATTCAGTTGAATTAATCCATGATCCCGGCGTGGATGCATTGAGCGAAAGAGAGATAGAGCAAATTAAGGAAATTGATAAAGAATTTAAAGATTATGATCAGTGGGATTTAA
>CAYTSI010000011.1:14355-55023 GCA_964440465.1 uncultured Spirochaetales bacterium | reverse complement strand
CCACCGGGCTCCCGATGGCGCTTTCCGAAACAATTACACTGGCGTTTGCCGTTCCCCCCCGCATTTCCGGGCCGTAGGAGGGGAGCCACGTCGCGTTTAGTCCTTCCATAATCGTGCAGTCGGCGAGAAGAACGCCGGCGGACATAATTCCCTGCCCCCCGAAACCGGCAATTTTTACCAGCTGATCGGGCGCGGGGTGCTGTACAGGCCGTTCTTTGATCTGCTTGTCCACCTGAAAGAGCTTTTTCAGTCCGGTATCCGAAAGAAAGGGATATTCTATCTCCCCTCCGGTCTGCTTTTCCGGTTCATCCCGAAACTGTACCACGGGATAAATCGGTTCGAGATTTTCTACAAGCCATTTCCGGGAATCACCGGCGGACATTTTCCAGTTGACCGGGCACGGTGAGAGAATTTCAACGAAGGAAAACCCCCTTTCTTCTACCTGATAGCGGAGACCCTTCGAGACCGCTTTTTTTGCTTTCAGGACCCGTTTCGGGCCGCCTAAGGAAACACGCTCGATGTACACCGGCGCGGTAAGGGAATTGATAAGTTCGCACATGCCGATTGGATTTCCGTCCTTCGCCATCGATCTGCCTAAAGGTGTTGTCAGCGTTTTCTGCCCTATCAGCGTAGTCGGCGCCATTTGGCCCCCGGTCATTCCGTAAATTGCGTTGTTGATAAAATAAACCGTAATGTTTTCACCCCGGTTCGCGGCGTGAATAATAGCACCCATTCCAATACCGGCCAGGTCGCCGTCCCCCTGATAGGAGATAACGACGGCGTCCTTCAGGCTGCGCCGTATCCCCGTTGCCACCGCGGGGGCTCTGCCGTGGGCCGCTTCAACGTTCCCCACGTCGAAGTAATAGTAGGCGAAAACACTGCAGCCGACGGGGGATATGAATACCACCCTGTCCTGGACCTCAAGTTCTACAATTGCTTCGGCAATGAGTTTATGCGCTGTTCCGTGACCGCAGCCGGGGCAGTAGTGGGTACCTTTCTGTGCCGGTCCTTTTCGTTCGAATGTATTGTAAAATGCAGCCGGTTTTTGATGTTTTACCATGCTATTGTCCTTTTACCGTTTTGGTTACCTGTTCGATTAATGTCGTCGTTGTGGGAACGAGGCCGCCGAGTTCATTGTTCCGGTAGATTTCAGTTTCTCTTCCGGCGGCCAATTCGATGTCTTCAACCATCTGGCCGTTGTTCATTTCGACGACAAAAATCCCCTTTACCTGTTTTCCTATGTTCCGGAGACGCTCTTTCGGAAAGGGGAAGAGGGTCTTCAGGCGGAAAAGTCCGATTTTTATTCCCGAGGAACGTAATTCCTCCACGGCGGTTTGACATATCCTCGCGCTGATACCGAAGGCGGCGAACACATATTCCGCGTCCTCCACCTCCTGCTCTTCGTACTCGATAAACTCCCGTTCAACCCGCGCGTATTTTTCCTGGAGCTTCCAGTTGTGGTCGCTTAAGAGCCGGGTGTTCATGAGAATTGAAGTAATAAGGTTCTCCCTGCTTTCTTTGTCCCCATACACGGCCCACTCCTTCCGCTTACCGTGTTTTACCTCCGAAGGAAGGCTGACGGGCTCCATCATTTGGCCGATATACGCGTCGGAAAGGATAATGACCGTCATTCTGTAGGTGTCGGCAAGCTCAAATGCCCTGTAGGTCATATCGCAGAGCTCCTGGGCGGAATTCGGCGCGAGGACAATATTTTTATAATTTCCATGGCCGCCCCCTTTTACCACCATATTGTAGTCGCTCTGTTCAGGCCAGATATTTCCAAGGCCGGGTCCGGCCCGCTGTACGTCGACAATGACACTCGGAAGCTCGGCCCCCGCTAAATAGGATATTCCTTCCGCCATGAGGGAAAGGCCGGGGCCGGAAGTGGCGGTCATGACCCGTGAACCGGCGGCCGCCGCCCCGTAGAGCATATTAACGGCATTTACCTCGTCTTCGGCCTGCAGGAAGGACCTTCCGCTTTTCCGGAAATACAAGGCCGCCGCGTGGGCAATTTCACTGGCCGGAGTAATGGGATATCCGAAAAAGTGGGTCGCCCCCCCAAAAAGGGCCCCGTACACAACAGCTTCATTTCCTTTAACCAATTGCCTCGACATCCTTACCGTCCTTTTCTTCGTCTTTGTACACCGTAACGGCCCCGGGTTCGGGACAAACGTAATAGCAGAATCCGCAGGCGATACAGTTCGGATTTGCAAATACGGCATACTGATAGCCGATTTCGTTTATTTTTGTACCGATTTCTATGCAGTTTTTCGGACACGCCTCGACGCATAATCTGCATCCCTTGCACTCGGAACTCTCAATATAGATATAGTTTGCCATTATTCTTAAATTCCTTTAAATACATCATCCATCTGGGCCCCGAAATAGTTTATTTCACTTACCATTTCGGTTACATCCACCGGAATGTTCCTAATTTCGATTCTATGCCCCGGACAGCCTAAGCGCGCGCAAACAAGGATACGGTTGCCTTTATCCGGCAGTTCAAAAAAGATATGCTGTTTCGCGGCACATGCCTCCTGTTCGCACGCCGATTCCGTTATCAGGCTTGTTCCGCAGACAGGGCAGAATGCCTCGATAATAGTGTCCTTTTCTTTTAAGACAGGCATAAAGCTGTAAAGTTTCGCGTGACTGCCCCAAAACGCGTCAATATAGAAACTTCCCGCCTGTTTTTCTATGGTAACGTCTATTTTAATTGAGGGTTCCCCGTGTATTTGTACCGAATCGGCAATAAGGGAGTGCCCCTTTGAACAGAAGACCTCTTCCACTACGAGAAATTCCCGCCCGTGTTTATGGACGAATTTCATCCCTTCCGGCAGTGTTTCGATAAACTCTTCCGGAATTTTCGGTGTTTTTAATTCCATTCCCGTGTCTCCTTTTTGTAATTCTCATCCCGCCGTATATGGTACACGCAGGCTTACAAAAAGTCAAAGTTTACCGGACTATGAAATTTTTTACCCTTTATGCTACAATATAGAGTATGGATACCAGTATAAAAAAAGCAGCCATCATTGCCGTGTTCCTGTGCTTGTCGGCGGCGGCGGGTCTGTTTGCCGACGAGGGTCATACCGGCGCGGTTAACGGCATCTCGTTGCATCCGGAGGGCCGGCTTTTTGCCACCTGCAGCGATGACGGTACTATTATCATATGGGATTTAGAGAAAGGCTCCGCCCTTTCCCGGATCGAAGCCCACGGCGACTATGTCCTCGGTATCGATTACAGCCCGGATGGGACGAAACTGGCAAGCTGCGGAGCGGATGCCGCTGTCGTTCTGTGGGACGGAGAGACAGGGGAAAAAATACGCGAAATGAGGGGGCATACCGATTATGTCCGGTCCGTGCAGTTTTCCCCCGACGGCTCGCTGCTTGCCTCCGGCAGCGACGATAGTCTGGTCATGCTGTGGGACAGTGAAGACGGAACAAAGCTTGCCGAACTAAGCGGGCATACCGATTACGTCCGGTCCGTGGCCTTCAGTCCCGACGGCAGATATCTCGCGTCAGGCAGCGACGACGGAACGGTGGTGCTGTGGGACCCGGGACAGCGGAAAAAGATACGAGTTTATACCGGCCACAGCGATTACGTCCGGTCCGTGGCTTTCAGTCCCGACGGCAGATATCTCGCGTCGGGAAGCGACGATGTAACGGTGATTATTTACGATCTCGAGGACAACCGGAAGGAACGGCAGTTCAGGGCCCACGACGACTATGTCCGGACCGTCGCGTTTACTCCCGACGGAAAATATCTCATTACCGGAGGCGACGATGCGGCTGTAAAGGTATGGGACTGGCAGGCCGGGACTGTCGCGTCGGGGCATCAAATCCATGAAAGTTATGTCTTCGCGGCGGCGGCGGACGGCGACGGTCGATATATTGTTTCCGCCGGCAACGACGGGGCGGTTGTCGTCTACGATCGGGAATCGGGAGAGGCCGTATATACCGTCGAGGGCGGTCCTGCCGTTGAAGAGTATGAGCAGTCCGGGTCCGCGGGACCGGAGGGGCCCGATGAAGGTGTAATGGTGCTGACGGTGGCTTTGAATCATGAGAATACTTTCATTGCCGCCGGCGGAAGCGACGGTAATACACGGATCTGGGACTTTGCAACGGGAGAATTGTTTGCCCTTCTCGAAGGTCACAGCGATTATGTCCGGTCGGTGGTCTTCAGCCCCGACGACGCCGTTCTGGCTACCGCGAGTGACGACGGGACTATCCGGATATGGAACATGCCGGAAGTACGGCTTGAAACGACGTTATACGGTCATACCGATTATGTCCGCTCCCTTGTTTTTACCGGGGACGGCTCGTATCTCATTTCCGCCTCCGATGACGGGACCATCAGGTTCTGGAGCACCGAGACCTACGCCGAAGAGCGTATGCTGCGGGGGAGTGACGGCTATGTCTATTCCCTGGACAATTCCGGAGGAGAGGGAATATTCCTTTCCGGCGGTGAAGACGGTACGGTCAAACTCTGGGACATACGGGGAGAGCTGCTGCGGACATTCACCGCGGCGGTAGAGGATAAATGATGAACCCCGTACCCCGGGTGGCCGCCGTCCATGCCCTTGCCGGTTACGGACGTGCTTCTCTTATGGCGGTTATTCCCGTCCTTTCCACCATGGGCTGCCAGGTATGCCCCTTTCCCACGGCCGTTTTAAGCACCCACGGCGGCTTTTCGGGGTACCGGAAAATTGATGTTACCGATTCCATGGGACCGTTTATGGAGCACTGGAAAGAGCTGAAGATAGGTTTTGAAGCAGTGTATACGGGGTTCCTCGGCTCCCCCCGGCAGATTAGCAAGGTTGAGGACTTTATTCATCTTTTTTCACAGCCCGGGCAGTATGTTGTGGTGGACCCGGTCCTCGGTGACGACGGGAAAGTATACGGAATTGTGAGTCCCGAGATGGTAACGGGGATGCAAAAGCTCATACAACAAGCGAATATCATTACGCCGAACTTTACCGAAGCCGCTTTTCTGCTGGGAAAACCCTATTCGGAGTCTATCGAACTACAAGAAGTCAAGGACTGGATTTTCGCCCTTGCCGAAACTGGGCCGGAAACGGTAGTTGTTACCAGCGTTCCTTTAGAGGGACATAAACAGACAACCTCGGTCCTTGCGTACAACAGCGGAGACGGACGGTTTTGGAGAATTAACTGCAGTTATGTCCCCGCCTACTACCCCGGAACAGGAGACATTTTTACTTCCGTTATCGTCGGCAGTATTCTGCAGGGGGACAGCCTGCCGATTGCTTTGGACAGAGCGGTGCAGTTTGTTTCCATGGCGATCCGCGCGAGTTTCGGCTACCCTTTTTCGAAAAAGGAGGGGGTCCTGCTCGAGCGTGTTTTGAACAATCTGCGGGCGCCGGTTACCGTCAGCACGTATGAAATTGTCGATTGACATTGGGTGTTCCGGCGACTACTATTACTTGGTATGTCAAATCCGAAGATAACACACAAACTGCTGAAGGCATTTGCCGGAAAAACAAAAAATCCGATTATCAATTTCGATTCGTTTCAGGTTTTTGTAAAACGGTATGCCGATAAAAAAGTATCGAGCATACCCGACCTCAACATGTATTCCAGCAATACAAAAACGGTTTTAACGGCGGACCTGGAAGACCTTGCTTCGCGGGGGATCTGCCTGCTCGATTATGAGGACGTCAGCATTGTGGCCGTACAGTATCCGGCATATCTTCTGGAGGCGCTGGACCTCATTTACCGGGACATAGAAAAGGACCCGACTATCCCGTTTCCCACAACCGACACCTTTTCAAATACCCTTCCGGACAGTATGACACAGGTGGTGAATGTAAAAAACGACTTCGTGGAATGGATCGGTTATGAAGAGATGTCGAAACCCATTGTCATCCGTCTCGAATTTCCCGAGGGGTTCAAGAACATGCTGCTTTCTTCAGGGGCCTTCTTCAATTCTCTTTTAGAGCTGTCGCTGCAGAAAATCCGGACGTATCTCCACGACCAGAGCAATTTTAATTACATGTACCACAAGCTCGCCGGTATTCTCACGAACCAGGAGGTGTCCGTTCAGCCTTTTTTAGAGGATATCGTCAGCAAGCCGAATAAAACCGTGGAAACCATTCTCAAACCCACGGAGTTTACCTTCCGGGCGTGGACCACCCTGGGAAACATTATCATTCACGATATAAAACAGAAAGCGAGCAAGCTGGCAAACGAGATAAGCCTCTGTCAGGCCACCTACTTAATCGGGTTTTACAATGTACGGAACAAAGGGGTGGAGCAGAAAAAAAAAGAAACCGAATCGAGTATGAAGCAGCTCGAGCAGGCGCTGAAGAAATCGCCCTATTTCTTTTCCCTTCAGGAAATTTACAATTTAACGGGGGCGAAGGGCGTTTCTTTTGTAAAGAAAATCGGCAAGGATAAAATCCATGCTTTTTTGGAAAAGCGGTCGAAGTCGGAGGACAAGAATTCCTTTCCGGAGCTTATACGGATAAAAACGGAAAAGAACAACGAATTTTTTATCAACAAGGACACTCTTCTTGTCCTCGTCCTGCGAAAACTGGACAGCATGAGGACCCAGGTCCGGAACGCTATCTTAGGGGAATGGATGGGCGCCTTTCGGGATTTCAAAAAATTGCCGGAAATGAAAAGCGACGAGCGGTATGAAATTGATATTGCCGACAGGGTTAAAAAAGGCGACCCGCTGCTGTGGGCAATGCTCCGCTTTGAACTTCTCTATCTTCTCGCCGAAGAGGCGGACGTTCCGGGGCACATAAAAAGTGAAATAGAAAACATGATTGACGCGAAGGAGCGCGCTCTGCGGCCTCTGCCCGAAATATTGAAATTGGAACGGGAGGAGATGCTGGAGGACGTAAAAGGGAGGCTGCCGGTTTGGATGACCACGCCGGTCTTGAGCGCGATCGTACTGTTCCTCAAGCGCCTGGTAATGAGTTCGAAAAAGGACAAAAAGAAGAAGAAAAAGAAAAAAGCCCGCAAGTCCGGCAGAGCGCCGGCGGCGGCCGGTCCGGCGCCTGAACGCGGCACGACCCCTTCCGGCGCCGCGCCGCGGGGCGCTTCCGGTCAGAGCTCGAAGGTGAAATTGGTTCAGTTCCGTGAACATATCGGGAAACTGAAGGAGGAATACGTGGGAAGCTCCCAGTCGGTGGAGAGGACCCTGGAGGGACTGATAGAAAAATGGAACACCCTTCTCGATCCGCGTGCCCGGGAAAACCTGGTGGAAGACGTAAATTCGGCGATCCGGGATTATCTCCGCCGGTATAAGAGCACCCTCATTGCCTCGCCGCCCGACAGTGAACAGCTGCAGCGTATTGCCATCCGCCTGGCGGAGCAGCCGATTTTCAGCGGCATCAAGCGGAAAGAAGACTTCTGGCGCTATATCGAACTCTACATCATCAAGCAGCTAATCCGCGAGTAGTTTTTCCCGCAGATAATGGAGATGGGGAATCAGTACATCATTTGGTTTCCCCGTCCCGTCGTAGAAAATATCGATAATCGGCACACCGAAATCTTCCTGCATTTTCCGGTAAATCGACGATGTCACGACGCCGGGGCAGCAGAAGATCGGGTTGATATGCACGATGGCGTCCACTAACCGATGCCGGATGTAATATAAGGCCCTGCCGATGTTGATGGATGTTTCTCCGGCTATGTAATGGCGGATTTTATACTCCTCCATCAGTTTTACACACTCGGCGAAATCAGGTTCCATCTGCTCTCCGATAAGGTCTTCCGCCGCTTTTTCGTACCGCTGCTCGATGGTTTTCAGCAGTTTAAAATGACGGGGATTGTCCCCGTACAGGCGGACATCGGCATCGTAGAAATGGAAGGGGTATTCGGTCAGGGATGGGACCACAAGTTCTCCCCCGAGGCCGTCGATTACTTCCTGGATGTTCTGGTTTATCAGGGAGTTGAACTTGACGTACAAATCACCTAAGAGGCCGATCCGCGGTTTCCTTCCCTTTGTTTCGTCCCGGGAAACGGCGCGGAATTCATCGATGCTGTGGGCAAGTTCGCTCCGGAGGTCCTCTCCGTTGATAACCGCGCGGCTGATCCGCTCCTTCGCCTTTTGAAACACTGCCGCGGTGCTTCCCTGTTCGGTTTCGTAGGGGTGAACGCGGTAATAGAGCTTGTATAAAATTCCGCCGATGATATTCGATTCGAGCATTTTAATGGACAGGCTTTGGGGCAGGATTTCACCCGGGGACATATTGTTGATAAGGCCGATTTTCGTTTTTCCCAGTCCCGCCCGCTGAAAAGAAAGGTCCGCTAAAATGGGATACTGGGGGAAATTGCAGGCCATACACACCGTGGGCATGTAGAAAAAGGTTTTTTCCGGGGGGGTGTCCATGTTCCGCAGCCGTTCAATGACCCCGCCGATGAGGGAGGTCAGGGGCATGCATTCCCCGCCGTTGGTGTACTTGTAGCCCGTAAGGAGGTCCGATTCCCTGCTTTCGAGGAGGACCGTCTTGTATCCCGCGTTCTGAAAACAGCCGGCCCAGAAACTGGAAATGCAGTCGTCTAAGTAGGGGATAAACACGGTGTCCCCCGGTTCGAGTTTATCGTCCCTCGCCTTTGTTGCCGCTTCGGTTTTCTCCGGGGCAGGGGCGCCCTCTTTTTCAAAGAAGGTCCTAAAGGAGGTCACTCCGGCTTCGATCCTGGTTTCGTACCCGACACTCGAACTGTGTTCGTCCACCTGCAGGATGAGAAAGGGTTTTCCGTAGTGCTCCATAATGTCCTGGAGATAGCTGATGATAAACGAATCGGGACTGCAGCGGAAGCTGGTAATGAAAACGATAAAGAGGTTCGGTTTTTGGGCGGCATATTCCGCGAGTTTCAGTATCTGCTTCCCGAACTGCCAGTGCATTCGTTCCAAGTACTTGGCACTGTACGCGGGGTTGAAGCCCGCGAGATCGAATTCGTCCTGCCAGTACACTTTTGTCCCCAAAGCTTCCAGTTTTGCCGGAATATCTAGATGAAGTCCCCGGTTCATTGCGATGTAGGGGCGTCCGGCCAGGGCAATTTCAATCCGCCCCGGGTCCGTCGTTTTACCGTAGTATCCCAGCCAGTCTGCTTTTGCCGCGGAGAACCGGCCGAAATTTTCGGTAAATGCTTCGCGTACCTGTTCGAGGCCGACACGGGGGAACTGACCATGAAGCGCGGCGTGGAGTGATTCGGTAATTTCCTCCTCCGTTTGGGAGTTGAACAGAATAAGAGGCGAAATGAGGCGGGACTCCACATCGACGGCGGTCAGTTTTGACATAATAGACGGCAGGTACTGGGAATAGTAACAGAAAAAGGCATCGGTTGTTTTTTTCTTAAACCGGTGTTCCTCCTGCCCCGGATTGTTCTCGTTGACCATTGAGGGGAAAAAGATAAAATCAGCGCCCCGCTGCAGGCATTCCGAAAACGCGCCGTGGGCGTGGATAATCGGGGCGCAGAAATCGGAATTGACAATCCGTTTTCCTTCACTCAGGGCGGAACGGCCTTCGGAAGGGGGCTGTACGGTAAACCCCAGGGAAGAGAGAAAGGAACGCCACAAGGGCGCGTAGATTGCGTTATACAGTACTTCGGGGACCGCGATTACCGGCGCTGATGTCTGTTGCTGCCTGCCGCCGTTGCCGCCGGGGTCCGTCAGCGGCTTCATTGCCGCCTTGAACCGCTGGGAAATAATGTCCCCTTCCGCCTTCACCGGCCCCCGGTCGGAATATTCTTTGCCGCATTTCATTCCCCATCCGGTTACCCTTCCGTTTTTTTCAGCCGTTGTAAGCAGGCACCTGTTGGCGCAGCGGTCGCAGGTTTCTTCGGTAAAGGTAATCGATTCGGTATCTATGGCAAAGGAGGAGCGCGACGGGGCCTCGGTGCTTTTACAGAGGAGCGCCGCGCCGATGGCCCCGGTAAGATGGCAGTACGGGGAGACATGGATGTTTTTCCCGAGCTGCTCTTCGAAAGAGGACACAAGGGCCGCGTTTCGTCCCGTTGCACCCTGAAAGACGATTTTTTCCCCTAAGGGGCTCCGCTCCACTACCTTCGCGAGGTAATTGTCCCGGACGGAATGGAGGACCGCCGCGGCGAGAGAGTTTACCGACCATCCTTCCCCTAACAGGGCGTGCAGGTCCCGTTCCATATATACGGTGCAGCGGTCCGAGGTAAAAGGCGCCTCCGTACCGTAGGCCATATCGGAAAACCGGTCGAGGCTTACACCGAGGCGTTTTGCCTGTTCTTCGATAAAAGAGCCGGTGCCCGCCGCGCAGACGTAGTTCATTTTCGAGAAATAGACTTCTCCGTCTTTCAGTCTGGTAAATTTTGAATCCTGTCCGCCGATTTCAATAATCGTGTCCGCCTCCGGAACAAGGAATGAGGCCGCCCGGGCGTGGGCCGTTATTTCGTTGACCGCCAATTCGGCCTCGAAAAGGTCTTTAATCAGTTTTCTGCCGGAACCGGTGGTCCCGACCCCGAAAAGCAGGGCGGGGTCGGGCCGCAGCGTACGCAGGAGGACATGTATGCAGGTTTTTACCGCGTGAATCGGGGCGCCGCCGGTTTTTGTATAGAAGCCGCCGGCAATTTCGTCCTTTGCCGATAACAGCACTGCCTTCGTGCTGGTCGAACCGATGTCGATGCCGATATACACCCCCGCGGAGGTGTCGATACCTCGGCGGGGAAGCATGATTTCCACTCCCTCCTCGAGCCGGTAGATAAAATCATCCGCCCCCCGGCCGGCTGCTCCGGATTGCCGGGGCAGGGGAGGGCGCTTCTCCCGGGGCGCCGCTGCTTCCCCGGCAAAAAAACGGTCAACGGCTTCCGGTGAAGCTCCCGCGAGGAGTGTTTCGCTCCCTAACAGGGCGGCCCCTATGGCCCCGGCAAGGTGGGAATGTTCCGGGACCCGTATTTCGATAGCGAGGACCTCCGCTAAGGACCGGACCACCTTCGGGTTTAAAGAAACACCGCCGAGGATCCCGGCGGGGGAATAAAGCTCCCGCCCTTTTACCAGGTTATCGGCAATGCTCCGGGAAATGCCTTCGCAGAGCCCCGCGGCAACGGCCTCTTTCGAATAGCCTTCCTGCATTGCGTGAATAATATCGGTTTTCGCGAATACCGCGCACCGGGTGGCAATGACCGGAGTTTTCCCCGAAAAAGAATCGGCAACATCCGAAAGTTCCCGGATATTTAAGGAAATCCGTTCCGCCTGCTGTTCGATAAACGCGCCGGTCCCGGAAGCGCAGGGAGGGTTGACCGAGTGTTCTATGTAGCTGCCGTCGCCGTTGAAGAGGACTAAGGAAAAAGTCTCTCCTCCGACAATAAAAATATTGCGTATTTCAGGCATCAGTTTCTTCGCGCCTTCGACATAACACAGGATATTGTCGGCGGCACGCGGACCCGGGAGTTTGCCCGTTAAGCCGATGGTTTCGAAATCCGCGAAGTCGGGAGAGGTAACGATCCCCTTCACCGTCTCTACAATGTTCCCGTTATGTTTTACATACGCGGTTTTTTCTACCTTTTCTTCATTCAGAAGGACGGCCCCGAGATAAGCCGACCCCGCGTCTATTCCCAACTTTTTCATGGTCGTGTATTATATCGGCATGAGTACTGCTATACTACCCTCCGGGGCCATTCCGGTGAGCTGTAACAGGGACTGCGGCGGAGGCTGTCCCCTTATTGCCGAAACAGCGGATGGAAAGGTCCTTCAGCTGAAAGACAACCCCTTAGGTCCGGAACAATGAAGCGGAAACGTCCGGTAGGCCTTATTGCACTGGTAACTGTTTTTATTCTCGCCAGTGTGTACGTGGTAACAATATTTGCCCGGAACTGGGTCGATGTGTTTGCCGGCCACTCCGACTTGCAGGGGGAGATAAAAGCGGAACGGCGGAGCCTTCATGTGGAGGACGTCATTCAATTAGAACTGACGCTGCCGGAGCGGTTTCAGTCGGTCTACCGGCTGCATTGGGAGGTGGACCCGCCGACGGCCGGTACGATTGACTATGCCGCGGTTACGGAGAAGGACCGGGTAGTGGATGAGGACGGAAAGGTGTCGTATCCGTCCCGTGACAGGACGGCCTATTTTACCGCGGAAACCCCGGGGCGCTGCGCGGTGGAAGTCTACGGATTTTACAAGCAGACAAACCCGCGGTTTATTACCCGTTTAGAGATTGCCATAACCCCTTAACCGTTTCCCTCCAAATATTCCTCCCGAACAAACGCGAGGAGTTCCTTTTCCTCCGGGGCAATTCTATTGTCCGCTTCGGCGAATTTCACCATAAGGTCGTATATCTTCTTCCGTTTCCCCGTGTCTTCGGGCATTCTGATTGACAGGCGTCCCGACCGGGCCATATCGAAGAGAGGTTCGAGACGGTCGATCCGGTAATTCCACTTCTTTGCCAGTTCTCCGGCCATCTGTTTTTCCTCTTCCGCGAAAACGCCGTCGGCGCTTATCATAATCATCACATTGTTAAAGGCGTAATCTTTGACATCGTACAGACTGTCGATAACTTTCGAAGAAACCTTGTTCTGAAGAGTGCGTCCGGCGCCGCTTATGTAATTTTTATACCCCTCGAATGTAAGAATGTCTTTTATTATCCATTCATTTGCCAGGTTGTTCAGGGGGTTGCCGCAGTAGGCGCAGTTGATGTCCAGAGAGTCCTGGATCGACGCGCCGCAGCTCGGACAGGTATGGGCGTAAAGCGACCCCTTGCTGCCTCCCTCTTTCGCCTGCCGCTCCATCTGCAGAAATTCCGTATGGGTCTGAATGTAGGGATCGATTATTGATGCTGAATCGTTATCGATCAGTTTTACCCGCTGATAGGAGATGGTTACCGAGAAGGTAAGGGTGTTTGTTTTTTCCTCCTTCTGCGCCGCCACCAGGGTCATGTCGTTGAGGAAAAGGCGGTTGTAGACGATCCGTTCATCCGGAATCCCGTTTTTAATTTTCTCGAAGGCCTTGTCTGTTACGAAGCGGCGCATAATTGCCGGGTCTTTCATTACTTCAGCGGTTTTTATCTGCAGATAGCCGTTGCTTGCCTTGTCTTCCACAAGCTGAACGGCAAAATCGCTGTATTCCGCGACGAGGGAGGCAGTGGTTTTTTTCAGATTCTCCGCTTTCTGGATAAGGTTCTGCCGGGCATAATCGTCCGCCTGCGTTATTTCCGACAATACCCAGTCGAATTCGCCGCTGTTGACCATTGCCCCGCAGTAGCCGCATTTTCCAATTTCTCCCATATTGTCGCTTAACGGGGCGGAACATTTCGGGCATTCATGGGTATGATAGATGTCCTTATGCTCCATCCCCCGTTTCCGGATAAAGGACCAGTATTCAAGAAATGTCTCACGGCCTCCCGGACTGTTCAGCTGAGGATTGGTTTTACAGATGAACTGGTCGTACATGGTTGCCGTAACGGCGGCGTGAATAATGTCGTAGTTTCCGTCGACTTCGAACCGGTCGATGGAGATGTTGTCGACGGTAATGTCCGATACGGGATTTTCCTGTTTCAGCAGGGCCATCATTTTGAATTGGGTATTGAAGCGCTGAAAGACGCCGTCGGATATGTAGCGGCGGACTTTGGAAAGGTCCTGGTCCGACCACGCTTTCTGGATGGAAATAAACGCTGTTTTTACTTTATCGAAAAACTCATCCGCTGAAAAATCGGAATTATACTGCTTGAAACGGCTGTAGCCTGTTACCCGGTCGAGGGGGCGCTGCTCCTTCGTGAGGGTTTTCAGGACCGTCTGCCGCGCTTTTTTCCGCTTTACAAGATAGGCAACGAGAACGATAACCGCGACAAGAATTAGGGTCGGTATGACTCCGATTGCCTGGACGAGAAGGATAAATATGTAAATAACCAGCCCTCCCAGGCCGTCTCCGCCGCCGCCCCCGCTGCTGCCGCGGCTGCTTCCCCCTCCGGCGCCTCCAGCCCGGGCTAAGGCGGCGCCTGCCGCTACAAACAGGAGGACAACTATACAGATAAGGACCTTCCACAAAATTGATTTCTTCATGATTTTCTCCTTGTACAAGGACCTGACTACATGGACGCGAGAATGTCTTTTTTCTTTGAGTCGTATTCTTCCTGGGTAATAAGACCGTTGTCCAGAAGCTGCTTCAGTTTCTGCAGTTTGACCATCGGATCGTTCGGGTCCGCCGCCTGTGCCTGGTTTTGCTGCTGCCCCCCCATGGAGGAGAAGGAGTTCTGCATCATCTGGCCGAAACCCATTCCCGCTCCCATTCCGGCGCCTAAGCCGACACCGGCGCCCGCGGCCCCTTCGTTCTGGGCCAGGTCGCGCATGGCATCCAACTGCTGCATCTGAGCGTAATTGAGTCCCGCGGCGGCGGCGGCTTGTGCTTCGGCGCTCATGTCCGCGATCCTGTTAATTCTCCGCATGGTGTCGTCGTCGAAACTGGTGCCTTCGATGCGGAAATCGAGAAAATCAAAGCCGAAGTCGGCAAATTCCTCGATCAGCTTCTTCTCCATCCCCTGGCCGATTTCTTCCCGGTTCGCGTCTATTTCAGTGTAGGTAAAATGGCTTTCCGCGAGGAGGTCCGCTAAGGGATGAATAAGCCGGGCGCCCATGACCTGTTTAAAGTTGCTTATCCGGTAGATGTTTTCACCCCCCACAACATTGACAAAAAAAGACCTTGGATCTGTTATCCGGAAGCTGTAGTTTCCGAAAGCACGCAGGCCCACCGGAAATTTGTATTTCGGGTCTTCATATTTTACAACCGAAGGTGTTCCCCATTTTTGGTCGAGTATTTGGGTTGTACGGAAAAAATAAATGCCGACTTTATGTTCACTCTCGAAGGCCTGCATGAATTTGCTGATGGTAGTCCAGAAGGGGACGTTTTCAGTCTTCAATTCCCGGATCCCTTCATCCGTCAGAATTGCCTCTACCTTCCCTTCGTATACGAAAATGCAGCCCTGCCCCGGGCCGACGATAAGCTTGGAAGCGTTCTTTATTTCATCCCCTCTGTCCGACCACTTTTCAAACAGCGCGTCCGGTTCGGGGTTTGTCCATTCAATAACGGACCGAAGCTGCCCCTTAACTCTGTCCCACAGTCCCATGGTTCACCTCCGATATGTGAAAGATTTCATTTTGTGTCAGAACACTCTACACCATATGCCGGCAGGGGTAAAGTATTGAATTGAGCATGACTGAAAACGGTATAAAGATCGGTATATAAAAAACGGGGCTGTCAGGCGGACAGCCCCGTCTATATTTAGTCGATGATAATTTCGTGTCCCGTATCCGGCAGGTCGGTATCGATGTAAAAACCGAGTTCAACTGCCTTGGAGGCATTGTCGAGATAATCCACCGCTTTTGCTCTGATGGAATGAAACCCCGCGCCCTGAACACTGACCGGTTCGGTATAGGTAAAGTACTCGCCCCGGTCGACGGAAACAAGGACTTCTTTTACACCGGCAACATTGTCGTATGCCCGAACGCTGAACTTATTGGCGGAGGTGGTGTATTTCGTACCCTGGAGGTCGATAAGCGCTTCGGCAGGTGTAATTGTTACCCGCGGTGGAGTGTTGTCGACATATGCTTCCACCTGGTAGGTTTTGGTCTTGTTGCCCACATTGTCTACGGCATATGCCTTTCCTACATGTTTCCCTTCATCTTCGATATAGCCGGGGCCGGTATATTTCCGGAAACCGCCGTCGTCGACACTGACGTAAATTGCCGCGACTCCGGAAAGTTCATCTTCCGCCCACAATACAACCGCGGTATTGCTTGTTCCGTAGGCCACGCCGTCTTCTAAAAAAGCCGGCCCGTTCGCGGAGGCGGAAAAATAGGGCGGTGTATCGTCTACAACGTATGAGTATGTTTTTTCAATGGAAACATTCCCGAGCTTGTCAATTGCCCGGTAGGCGACGAAATTTCTTCCTTCCGATGCCATTGCGACCGGTCCTTCATACCTTCTAATGGACCCCCCGTTTAGGCTGTATTCTATATACTGAAGGCTCGATCCCATGTCCTCGGCGTAGAGCTGAATTTTTGCGTTTTTCGGTACATAATCGATTTTCCCGTCATTAAAAATACGTTTTTCCTGGGCCCCGATTACGGCGGCACCTAGTAACAATAGAATTAGTCCAGCGGTAACAATTTTTTTCATTAGTCTTCCCCCTTCGGAACGAAATTGCATTGAATGCTTGGCATCTAAACATGTGTATACTGTTTGCATAAATTGGCCGGCAGTATACAGTAAAAATTATACATGTTTGAGAAATAAAGTCAAATCAAAAATTTATTAGCGATGAGGAAAATGGACATGGAAAACCCTTTTAATTTCACCGGTAAAACAATTCTCGTTACCGGCGGCGGCAGCGGAATAGGATCGGCAATTTCCCGCCGTTTTGCCGGTGCCGGAGGCGCCGTATGCGCGCAGTATCGGTCGAGCGCGGCGGAAGCTGAAAAGCTGACGGCTGACTACGCTTCCGGGCCGGGAAAGGTGACCGCGGTCCGGGCTGATTTAGGAGAGCCCGATGAAGTGGAGGGGCTTTTCCGGCGGATAGATGAGGAGTTCGGCCGCCTCGATGTTCTGGTGAATAACGCGGGAATTTATCCGGTGCGGCCGCTTTCGGACATGTCCCTTCCGGAATGGAAGGCGATGATCGATATCAACCTTACTTCACCCTTTCTCTGCCTCCGGGAGGCGGTAAAACGGATGGACGCGGGAGGGGCCGTTGTCAATATCGGGTCGGTGGAGGCGGAAAATCCCGCTTTCGGACACGCCCATTACACTGCTTCAAAAGGGGGCCTTATCATGTTCACCCGTGCCGCCGCGAAAGAGCTCGGCCCGCGGGGAATCAGGGTAAACGCGGTTTCCCCGGGCCTCATCTATAAAAACGGCTTAGACCAGGCATGGCCCGACGGGATCGCGGCGTATCTGCGGGAAGTGCCCCTCGGCAGGCTGGGGACGGGAGAGGACATTGCCGATGCCTGTCTCTTTCTTTCGGGGGCGGCGTCCCGCTGGATTACCGGGGTCAACCTTCGGGTGGACGGCGGTATGGTTACCAGCCGGGGCTATTGAGGAAGTTCACCGCCGGGTAAGGGCCTCGATTTGTTTCCTGAAGCCGGGGTAGCGGCGTACAAGTTCCTTTCCGCCGCCGAGGACAAAATCGTCGGGATGAAAGCCCGGGGCCATACTTGTTCCCATGAGTGAATAGCCGGCGGCGGGAGTGCCTTGCTCCCGCGGGACGGACCTGCAGCCCTGCCATACTCCCCGGGGGACACACACCTGCGGCTGCTCGCCGGCCAGAATGTTGTCCCCGAGCAGTACCGCTTTGCCGGTCCCGTCGGGATACAGCAGCAGCAGTTCCGCCGGGTCGCCGAAGTAGAAATGCCATACTTCATCTGTTTTGAGTTTGTGCAGGGCGGAAAAGCTGCCCGTTTCAGAGGTAAGCAGGTAATAGATAACGGTGCCGAAGGGGCGGTCCCCGCCGTACCGGGGGGGCAGGCAATGTTTTTCGCACAGCTCCCCCGAAACGTAGCTTTGCCGAAACCAGCCCCCTTCAAGCGGAAGAGGTTCGAGTCCGAGGTGCCGGATAATTTCATCCGACGCCGGGATGGTACGGGTCATAGACATATCTCCTTTCCGCGGGGTATACCGAAATGTCCGCGAATTTCCCCGGTATGCGTCTCCCGGGTAACGAGGATTAGGGTCCCCGTATAAGTTTGCAGAATTGTTTTCAGCGCCGGAGCAAAGCCCCGGTCCAGCAGTTCCAGCGGCCCTAGTTCATCGATAATGATCATCTCCGCTGCCGGAAGATCGGATAAACCGGCGGCCCTGTATAGCGCGGAGCAGGCAAAGACAAATCCCGAGAGGGGAAAACGGAACCTGCCGTACCGAATGCAGGGAGAGACCGGTCCGGTCGTTGCAAGAAGCGTCCCCTCTTCGGTTGCAATGTCCACGGCATAGTAGGTGTTTTTCTCGCCCCTCCGCCAAACGGGAAGGGAAAGGATACCTCCGACCTCTTTTTTCTGCCTTTTTTGCTCAGAAATCAATGTTTTACAGGCGGAGGTCTTACCGGAATTGATTTTTCCTGTAATAATTATTATATCAGTAGACATACGGTGTACTATACATTAATACAGGAGGATATGAGATGGCAAGATCAGTTGAGCTTTTAAACGGCGGAAAAAAAATCGAATTAAATGCCTTTGCCGAGCAGATTACCGAAAACATCATTACCGGGATAGTGGACACCCTGAAAGGTGTCGATACCGATGCCGAAATTGTTATAAAACTTGGAAAAAAGAGCGGCCCGAAGTGAGCGGCGGGGTGAAATGAACACCATGGACAACACGCAAGAAGCAATACAGAAACTGATTACAAATATACGGTCCATCATATTTATTGATGAGAAAAAGCTCGAATACCTTATCGCTTCCAAAATTGCCGGGGGGCATGTTATTCTTGCCGATTTTCACGGAGTGGGCAAAACTTCGTTGGCCCGGGCGCTTGCCGGGTCGATTATCTGGGACAGAAAGGAGGAAAATGTCCAGGGGGTCAAAATCGAACCGTTTAAACGGATCCAGTGTACCGTAGATCTCCTGCCGCAGGACATTTTGGGATACAGCAGGTTCGCCGCCTCCACCGACCGTATGGTGTTTATGGAGGGGCCGATTTTCGCTCATTTCATCCTGTGTGATGAAATAAACCTGCTTACCCCGAAAACGCAGGGGAGTTTCTTTCAGGCCATGCAGGAACAGTCGGTTACCGTCGAGGGACGCACGTACGAACTGCCGGACCCTTTTTTTATCATCGCCACGATGAACCTCGAAGGTGTCCATCTCTTTCCCCTGCCGGCGCCCCAGCTCGACAGGTTTATGATTCAAATCTCCATCGGCTTTCCCGGAGAGGAAATGGAGGCGGAGATCATTGCAATGCACGGAAAGGAAAACGCGTGGGCCGGATTCAAGCCGGTTATCCAGCATACGGACCTGCTCCGCTGGCAGCACGAGGTGGATGAGGTGGAAATTCATCCCGATGTAATTACGTATATCGTTTCCTGTATCCGGCAGACGAGGAACAATCCGGAAGTGGAAATCTGCGCGAGCCCCCGGGCGGGGATCAAGGTGTCCCGTCTCGCGCGCGCGTTGGCCCTGGTCCGGGGAGAACCTTTTGTTTCCATCGACCTGGTAAAAGAAATTTTTATTCCGTCGGTTGCTCACCGCCTTGTTATGCAGGACACTACCGTGCCGGTGGAGGATTTTCTGCGGCATGTTCTCGAGACCGTACCCGTGGAGAGCAGACGTTCGTAATTTATGGTAAAAAAAATCGGATACTATTATCCATTTACCATTCCCGGGACCGTTAGTTTCGGGCTTCTCATGTATGTAATCGGGACGGGATATAGCCGGAAAAACCCCTACGCCCTCTTCCTGTCGGTTGCCGGCCTCCTGATACTGGCGGTCCTGGTCGTTTTGACCCGTATCCAGGCGTACCGTCTCGGAAAGGAGCAGCTTATCTGGGACGCGGGCTTTGCGCTGTATGCCGGCAGGACCGGCGGCGCGGAGCGGTTTTATACCGGCGGATTCAGGACGTGGTTCTTTTTCCGGGTCCACGTCCGGGTCCGCGGAAAGCTTGTTCTCGGAAAAGGGGTGTTCTACCGGGTTGTACGGGAAGCATCCTGGACCGGAGACGGGCCCCTGGATGTCCCCCTGAGCTTCCCCTGCAGCGGGACCTTCGCGGGAGAAGGGGTGTACAGTATTCAGGATATTTTCGGTTTAGTCCGGGCCCGGGCGGGGACACCGGCGGCCCGCTCCATTCCGGTTCGGCCGTCTCTCATTCCCGACGAGGGGCCCGTGTATATTAACATATCCGGAGGCGAGGACGACCGGCAGCCGCGGAAAAGTTCGGATGAGGAAAAATACTATCAGCGGGAGTACATCCCCGGGGACAGGTTCCGGGACATCAACTGGAAAGCAACCAGCAGAATCGGCGAGATGTTTACAAGAATTTCCCCGGTAACGGAGGAACAGACGAAACTCGTACTGGTCGATTTCCGGCATTTTTCGGCGGACCGGCGCTTCGGCCGCGACCACGCGGCGCACATGGAGTATTTGAAACGGTGGTGCGTCTCCTTTTTATGGAAAATTAAAAGCAAACAGCCGGAATTTCAGTTTGTGGTGTACACCGGTTACGGCGCCCTTACGGTGGAAAGCTTAGGTGATGTACACCGTTTGAGCATCGGCTTAAGCGGTATTTTTTACGAGGACGATCCGAAGCTGGCGAAAGATGTAACGGGGATCGGGGAAATTTATATTTTCACCACCCCCTTCGATTCGGGGCTGCGGTACGCGCTGCGGGCCTACAGCGGAAAAAAGACCAACATATTCACCACCGCCCTCCCGCCGAAGGGGGGTGCTGCCGAGGAGGAAACAGCTCGCCTTTCCCTTCTGAACAACGGGGGCATGGTCCACATCCCCGGTCTGTGGGTGCTGAACCACGGGGCCGGCACCGGGACCGGAAGCCGGCCGGGAGGCGGAGGGACCGCCGCTCTCCGCCGTTATGTGAAAGGGGGCCTGCTGTGATATTCCCGTTTCTTGCCAGGCTGCTGCTCTATCTTCTCGCGCTTTGTATGCCGCTGTTCCATCCCGCGATTGTGGTTGCCTACGATTACGCCGGGTGGTGGGTATGGTTTTTCCTCATCCCCGGGGAAATTACCGTCGCGGCTTTTCTTTCCCCGCCCCGGGTCAAATGGCGGTACACCCTGCTCATTGCCGGCGGGCTGCTGTTCATTTCCTCGCTTATTGCCGGAATCAGCGGTTCGTTTTCTTTAGTCCTCGCCGGCGGAACCGGCGCCTTTATTATAACGCTGCTGATTTTTAAAACGAAGCTCATCGGCAGGACGGTTTCGGTGCTCGAACAGCTGTTTCTTGCCTACATTTACTACAAGCTTCTCAATTTTTCCCGGGCTTCCGAGGCGGCCGCTCATTCGAGTACGGGGATAACCCAGGTCCTGCTGGTACTAACCATTGCAAGCTTTCTTTTTCACGGTCTCGCTCTCTACTTTTCCGGGTTCTTCTCCGGAGAGAGACGGCGGAGAAGGCGGGAGGCAATCGTATTTTCCCTCCTCGTCCCGGCTTTTTTGGCGGCCGCGTTTCTTCTCCCCCCCGATTTTGTCCGGCATTCCATCGTTTTCAATGCCCCGGGGGACGACCTCCTCAAGGACATTCCCTACGATTCCGACGGCTTCCCCTACGACAGAGGCGGCTACGGCGATGAAAACGGCAGGCAGGGGGAAGATGGGGAAGAGGGAAAACTGCAGGGGCTGCCTTCCGACCAGTGGGGGACCCGGCAGGGCGACGGCGACGGAGAAGGGAAACAGTACGCGGTGATGGTGGTGGCGAGCGAGTACGAACCGGTGTACGGGGCCGAAAGCTATTACGGCGACTTCGACCCCGTAAGGGGATTTCGATATTCGGCGGAGGAACCCCTGAATGAGCTTTCCTACATACGCCTCCTCGATACCTGGCGGGACCCCGACCCTCCCTTTGACGCGCTCCGCCGGGAATTCCCCGTTCGGTATTTCTCCACTATTCCGGACAAATCGATTCCCTACCGCCCCGCCCGGGTGGAGCCGACAATCCTCAACAAACGGTATCATCCCTTCGACTATACCTACAATGTCGTTTCCCGGGTACATACGGGCAGTGAAAAGGTGTGGCGGGAAATTGACGGACTTACTTCCGGGGAGCGGCGGCAGCTGGCCCGCTATCTGGAAATCGATCTGCCCGAGGAGTACCGCGGCGTGTTCGAGGCGTACGTGGAAGATGCCTACGCGGCGGAAGCCGGGTTTTACGAGAGGATCGACGGTATTCTTAGGAATTTTTCCGATTACCAGTACGAGCTGGGATTTGACGACAGTGTCCGCGTGGAAAAATTGCACCGGTTTTTAGGCACCACGAAAAGCGGGGACTGTACCGAGTTTTCCAACACCGCCGCGATACTCGGGCGGATGGCGGGGATACCCTCGCGGGTCGTTACCGGCTACCTGGCCTCCCGGGGCCTGCAGACCTTTGCCCATCTGCGGGGGCTGGTTGAACTGCAGCGGATGATGGAGCCGCTTCAGGCCTATCCTCTGGAGTCGCTCTATTTGGTTACAACGGCCCATCACCACTCCTGGGTGCAGTACTATCTGCCCGGCTACGGCTGGGTCGATTTTGAGACGACCGCCGAGGCAATTCCGCCGCCGATGTCGGGAGACATGAATGCCCGGGACGTGGTTATTCCCCTTATCGAGGAACGGGAGGTAAGTGAAGAACAGTTTACCTTCCCCTGGCTGCTGGTCGCGAAACTGTTCGGCGGAATGGCCGCTTTGGCGGTGTTCGGTTTGTATCTCTTCCGCTACATACGGCAGGGAGTGTACGCGATTGTAAGCCGCCGGAACGACTCCCGGGGTCTGCGTGCCCTCTACGCGCTGACCCTTATGAAAACCGCCGCGGGCGGGTGGAAACGGAAGGAGGGGTGGAAAACAGCGCTGGAGTATGCCGAAGAGTATCCGGCTTTTCGTCCCTTTGCCGTCCTGTATACCGAACTCCGCTACCGGGAACGGCTGGCCCCGGAAAAGCGGGAAACGAAGCACCGGCGGCTTCTGGAACTGTATGCCGATCTCGCGCGGCAGCGGGGCGGCGGAATATCCGGGGCCCTCCGCCGTTTCTTCAGTTTACGGGGGATACGGTATTGAAGGAGAGCATGAAACGGACGGCGGCCCGCGGGGCGGTATTTCTCTTCATAATCCTCTGTACTCTCCTCGCGGCAAGCGGATGCGGGCAGCGGAAAAACTGGGTAATGTTCCGGGGGGAGAACGGAAGGGGGGCCACTTCCACCACCCTTACCCCCCCGTTGGGGATAAAGTGGAAACTGAAGCTCCAGGACCGGGAAGAGCGGGCCTACGCGTTTAACAATCCGGTGGTACTGGAGGACACGATCTATTTCGGTTCCACCGACGGCAACATCTACGCCCTGGACATTGAAAGCGGCTATATGCGCTGGGTGTACAAAACCACCGGGGCCATCAATTCGGTGCCGTATGCCGACGATTCACGGGTATACGTCGGCTCGAACGACGGAAAACTCTACGCCCTCTCTCAGAAGGACGGCTCAAAAGACTGGTCCTTTCAGGCGGACAGTACAATCCAGTCCACCATTATCAAAGACCGGGATTCAATTATGTTTGTAAGCGACGGAGGTCACGTCTATTCGCTGGACCCGGAAACAGGGCGGGAGCAGTACACGATTCCAAACCCCATTTGGTTTTACTTTACCTTTCAGGTATACGACAATGTTATCTATTTTGCCCCCGGCCCGGTTGACCGCCCCCACAGCATGGGCGCCTGGGACATCGAAAGCAGGAGTTATCTGTGGCTCCTCGATACCGCGCTGTTCGACGCGGTGTGGTATTCCTTTCCGGCAATCGAGGGGGACCTACTCTATTTCTCTACCATGAACCCCTTCCTCGATTACTGGGAACTGAAGTATTACGCCTTTCACCGGAAGACAGGACAGCAGGTCTGGTCCTACGCGGACTACGCGGTGTGGCCCTACGGGCAGCCTCTGGACACGCGGCTCCTGTTTGAACAGTATATGCGGCTTCTCGACTACCTCGCGCCTTCCCTCTGGCAGGACCTGGTCATTTATACCAGCGGCGACAGTGTTGTCCGCGCCCTGGACAGAAAAACGGGGCAGCTTACGTGGGAGCACCAGTTCGATACGATAACAACCTCCGCTCCCACGGTAGCCGGAGACTATATCTACTTTGGAATAGACGGGACCGGCGGGGGGTATTTCAAAGAGTCCCCGAAAGTCGTCTGCCTGTCGGCACGGACGGGCAGGAAGATGTGGGAAATGGACATTGACGGACGCCTGTTAAGCGCTCCGGTAATCGCACAGAACTGGATGATTTTCGGTACCGATACAAATCATTTTTATGTTTTGGAGGCATTGTTTTGACGAAAAAAGAGAGCAAACAGATCATTGATCTCCGTTCCGATACGGTCACCCTTCCTAACGAAAAAATGCGCAAGGCGATGTATGATGCCGAAGTGGGAGACGATGTGCTGCGGGAGGATCCGACGGTCAACAGGCTCGAAGCCTTGTCCGCGGAAGTCCTGGAAAAGGAAGCGGCCCTCTTCGTTCCTTCCGGCACCTTCGGCAATCAGCTTGCCCTGTTTACCCATACGGAGCGGGGAAACGAGGTCATCCTCTCCGAGGAGTCTCACATCGTCGAGCATGAGGCCGGGGCCGCTTCGGTGCTGGCGTCGGTACAGCTTCGGCCGGTGATGCCGGAGAACAGCTTCATTACCTGGGAGGAGATCGAGCCCCGCGTCCGGAAGGCCGACGATATCCATTATCCGAAAACGGGCTGCATCGCCGTTGAAAACGGCCTGTCTAACGGCGACGTTCAGCCGATTACCGGCATGATGGAGAACTACATCGGCGCGCAGGAATGGGGAATTCCGGTCCACATGGACGGGGCGCGGATTTTCAATGCCGCTATTGCCCTGAAGAACGAACCGGCCGCGTTAGCCGCCTACGCGGACTCGGTAATGTTCTGCCTTTCAAAAGGCCTTGCCGCGCCGGCGGGGTCTGTTCTCGCGGGGAGTGCGGGGTTTATCGAAAAGGCGAGGAGAATTCGGAAAATTATGGGCGGCGGAATGCGGCAGGCCGGTGTTCTTGCCGCGCCGGGTATTATCGCCTTAACCGATATGCGTGCCCGCCTCGCGGAGGACCACGCGAACGCCGAAGCGCTGGCCAATATCTTCGCGTCCTACGATATTCTCGATGTCGACCGGGAACGGGTAAAGATGAACATGGTGTTTTTACGGGTAAAGGGGGAGGAAAACCGGGGGGAGCGCTTTGTACAGCTGTTAAGCGAGGACGGGATCCTGACGTATCCGCCGGAAAACGGGAAACTCCGCTTTGTTACTCATTACGGTGTTACCGACGACCACATCCGCTACATCGAAACGTTTCTGCCGTCGATTATTGAAAAGCTATAGCGGGGTTTTTTGCATGAACCGCAGGTAATCCGAACGGGTGATGATTCCAACGGGCCTGCCGCCTTCCACCACCGGAAGGTGCCCGATATTGTTTTTGTACAGCAATTGTTCTATTTCTCTGATGGTAGCGTTCGGTTTGCCGGTAATCAGCTTCCGGGCCATATATGCCTTTACCGGTGCATGCATTTGTCCCGATTTTCTTCCCTTCATAATGTCTTTCAGCGTCATAAACCCCGCCAGTTTTCCGCCGCTGTCTACCACCGGGGCCCCCGAGTGGTTTATTTTTTCCAAAAACAGAGATGCTTCCAAAAGGGTCCACGTATCGAGGATTACCCCGATTCCCGTTGTCATAATCTGATCGGCCATTATCGCGGGGAGCAGGTTTTCGTGCAGCCGTTCTAAAAGGTCGCGGAAGACCGCTTCGCCTTCAGTTTTTTTTATGAGCGCCGAACCGGCGGCGGCGTGCCCCCCTCCTCCGAAATGCTTGAGGGCCTTATGGATATCGATAGTCGGCTTCTGGCTTCTCCCGATGATAATGGTATCGCCCTCCTTTTTGAAGCCGAAAACCGCGAAAATGGCGTCGGTATTTTCCACTTCGAACACCTTTTCAACCACCGCCGCGAGCCCCCCTACCTGTTTGTCCAGCTGAACATAGGTCGCGATAATAAAATGTCCGTGAATGTCCTGATACGACACCCGGTTGAGCATTTCATGGAAAAGGGTAATCTGATGATCATCCTTCAATGTTTTTAAAAATTCCTTTACCAGTTTGACCGAGCCGCCCTGCCTGGCTAAGTAGGCGGCAACGGAAAAGTCCTCTTCCTTGACATTTTCATGGGTAAAGTTCCCCGTATCGGCGTAAATTCCCGCGAGGGCAATGGTCGCGTCCTCATGCCCGACGGCGGCGGAATTGTTGACGCAGGAGAGGCCGAGAAGGGTCGTGTTCGATCCGTAATCTTCCCCGTGAATAACGGCATTGGGAATGTCGCACTTCTCTTCGGTATGATGATCGTATATGTCAATCCGTGCCGGCGGGCCCTCCATGTTCTCGAAATATTCCTTTACCCTGGCGTAGGTCCTGGTATCGAGGATTATCATATGTTCAACCGTTGTTTCCCGCAGTTCCTTCGAAAAGACCATATTGAGGTGGTTCTGATATAAATTGAACAGGTGTTTTGCCACGGGATGGATAAGTTTGCTGGCTACGAGTGTGTATCCGGGGTGAAGGTAACGGGCTAATACCATGGAACCGAAGCAGTCGAGGTCCATGTTCGTATGCCCAACGATGATATTCATCCGGCCCGATCCATACCGTAAATATACCGAATATTATTACTTAATCAAGTCCTTCTTGCTTTAAGAAAAAAATATGCGTAAAATAGAGGTAATGGGAGATACAAACGAAAACAGCCCCGATATCGGCGGGGAACTATTAGAGGATGTAGAAGACCGGCTGAAAGAACCGGAAATGTATGTCGTGGTCCTGCATAACGACCACTACACAACCATGGATTTTGTGGTGACCGTGTTAGTCGATGTGTTTCACAAGAGCACGCCGGAAGCGACAAAGATAATGCTCGACGTCCATAAAAAAGGCAGGGGCCTTGTGGGCGCCTTCCCGTATGATATTGCCGCGACGAAGGTCGCCCAAGTGCGGGGAATGGCAAAAAAGGCGGAGTATCCGCTGAAATGCACAATTGAAAAGGCATAAGGCGCGGAAATGAAAATACATGAAGATGTCCAGGCGGTATTGAATGCCGCGTATCAGGAAGCGAAACGGAAAAAACACGAATACCTTACTCCGGAGCATGTGCTGTATTCGGCACTCTTTTTCGATGCCCCCCGGCTTATTCTCGAAGAATGCGGCGCCGATCCTGATGAGGTTATTGCAAACATAGAGGACTATCTGAAGGCCCACATCCCCGTTGTGGATACCGATGAACCGGTACAGACAATTATGTTTCAGAAAACCATCGAGCGGGCGGTTTTTCATACCCAAAGTTCCCAGAAGGAAGCGGTGGATTTAGGCGACCTGATCGTTTCAATTTTTCAGGAGGGTGATGCCTTCGGTTCCTATTATTTGAAGAAAGCGGGAATTACCCAGTACAACCTGCTGCAGGCGGTTTCCCACTCAGCTGCTTTGGAGCGGGAGGACATTGAAGGACATTCCGGTACCGGACAGCCCGCCGCCGGAGCGGAAGAACAGCAGCGGCAGCAGGGAAAGCAGAAAAAACGGACGTCGGCGCTGGAGGCCTTTACCACGGAACTGACCGCCCGCGCCCGGGAGGGGGCCTTAGAGCCCCTTATCGGCAGAGATGATGTTCTCGAACGGACGGTGCAGGTATTGTGCCGGCGGCTGAAAAACAATCCCGTTCTCGTGGGTGACCCGGGGGTTGGAAAAACCGCGCTTGCCGAGGGGCTGGCCCAAAAAATCGCGGATGCCGACGTTCCCGATGTTTTGAAGGATTTTGAAATTTACGCCCTCGATATGGGGGGAATGATTGCCGGGACGCGCTACAGGGGTGATTTCGAAGAACGGATGAAGCAGGTGCTCGGGGAACTGAAAAAGAAGGAAAAGGTCATCCTTTTTATCGATGAGATCCATACGGTAATCGGCGCGGGGGCGGTGTCCGGAGGAACGATGGACGCATCGAACCTGTTAAAACCGGCCCTGCAGACGGGGAAACTGAGATGCATCGGTTCGACGACCTTTGAGGAGTTTAAAAAATTCTTCGACAAGGACCGGGCCCTTTCCCGGCGTTTCCAAAAAATAGAAGTCATAGAACCCTCAATTGAAGAAACTGAAAAAATCCTGGAAGGGATAAAATCGAAATTCGAGGAGTATCATCACGTCCGCTATACTCCCGAGGGGCTGAAAGCGGCGGTGACCCTGTCGGACCAGTATATTACCGAACGGCATCTGCCGGACAAGGCCATTGACGTAATAGATGAGGCCGGCGCCTACATCCGGATGAAAAACTTCAAGGAGGACCGGGAGGAACAGGAGCCGATCGAGATATCGGAGGAGGTTATCGAAATGGTAATCTCTAAAATAGCGCGGATACCGGAAAAACGGGTCACAACGGATGAAAAAACGGTCTTGAAGGACTTAGAGGAGCAGCTTCGGAAGGAAGTGTTCGGACAGGACCCGGCCATTGGAGATGTCGTGCAGGCGGTCAAACGCTCCCGGGCCGGCTTCCGGGAAGCGGACAAGCCGGTGGCGTCGTTTCTTTTTATCGGACCGACAGGTGTGGGGAAAACGGAGCTGGCGCGGCAGCTGGCGGTATCGTTAGGAATTGCCCTTCACCGCTTCGATATGAGCGAATATCAGGAAAAACATACCGTAGCGCGGCTGATCGGGAGCCCTCCCGGCTATGTGGGCTATGAAGAAGGGGGGCTGCTGACCGATGCAATCCGGAAGACCCCCCACGCGGTGCTGCTCTTAGACGAAATTGAAAAGGCGCATCAGGATGTTTTCAACATTCTGCTGCAGATGATGGACTACGCCACGGTTACCGACAATACCGGCAGGAAGGCCGATTTCCGGAACGTTATTGTCATTATGACATCGAACGCCGGCGCGAGGGAAATCGGCAAGGCGCTTATCGGCTTCGGTGAGCAGCGGATAGACTCTTCCGCCATGAAGAGCGCGGTGGAAAAGATCTTTACCCCTGAATTCAGAAACCGCCTCGACAAGGTGGTAACCTTCTCCCATCTCAGCAAAGAGATCATTCTCATGATTGTGGATAAAGAGCTGAGGAAGTTCCGGCTGCAGTTAGCGGACAAACAGGTCGATCTGACGGTAACCGGCGCGTGCCGCAATTTCCTTGCCGAAGAGGGGTACTCCGGCGAGTTCGGCGCCAGGAACATCGGACGCGTTGTACAGGAAAAGATAAAGACATTTTTTGTCGATGCCGTACTTTTCGGGGAGCTCAAAGACGGCGGAAAAGCTGTGGCGGACCTGATAGACGGCGAGGTGAAGATCAGGGTCGAATCTTGAAGGCCGAATCTTGAAGTTTACACCCTTCCCGTATCTGGACGAAAATGAGTATTTCGAATTTCCCCCGGTACACACGGGTACTCCGGAGGGTATTGTCGCGACGGGAGGCAGCGTAAGCCCCGGTATGCTCATATCGGCGTATTCTCAGGGGATTTTCCCCTGGTATTCGGAAAATGAACCGATTCTCTGGTGGTCGCCGGACCCCCGGTTTGTTCTTTTTTTTGAAAACCTGCACGTTTCCGCTTCCATGAAAAAACTGCTGAAGAAGGGCCGCTTCCAGCTGACCTTCGACACGGCTTTTCGGGAAGTTATAACCGCCTGCGGCAGGGCAAAGCGGCCGGGACAGGAGGGGACGTGGATTACACCGGAAATGATTGAAGGGTACACCGCGCTGCATGAAATCGGATACGCCCACAGTCTGGAAGTATGGGAAAGGGGGGTGCTTGCCGGGGGGCTGTACGGAGTCTCCTTAGGGAGGTGTTTTTTTGGAGAATCGATGTTCACCAAGGTTTCGAACGCTTCGAAAATCGCGCTTATCTGTCTGTCGAAGACCCTCGAGGCGGCGAATTTTCACTTTATCGACAGCCAGGTGTATAACCCCCATATGGCAAGTCTCGGCGCCGCGGACATATCCCGGGAGCGGTACTTTGAACTCCTTCGGGAGGGGCTTACGTATCCTTCACTGCGGGGAAGGTGGACGGACCTGACTATTTTGAGGTAAGAACTTCCGTGCCGTTCCAGTCCGCGGGAGGCGGGACTTCGAGATACCGGTTACAGCGGGCGGTGAATATTTCCGCGATATGGTCTTCCGGGAGAAGGCGCAGGACCCGGGCAAACAGCTCTTTTGATGTTTCGAAATCCCGCGCGTAGTAGCGTTTGAGGGCTTTGTGATGAAACTCCCAGGCCTTTTTCTCTTTTTCCGACAGGGACTTCTTCGCGGTAAAAATCTTTTCGCCCGATGTTTTTCCTTTTACCACGACCTTGTCCACCAGGCGGCAGGGGAGGTCGCCCTTTACTTTTTGATACACGCTTTCCGAAAAAATAACGGTCTGTTTATAAGGCTTTGTTAAACCTTCCAGCCGGGAACCCAGGTTTACCATATCGCCGATAACGGTGTAGTCCATCTTTTTCTCACTGCCGATGTTGCCGACGGTAACAATTCCGTAGTTAATGCCGATGCCGGTTAAAAAGGGCGGTTTTCCCGCGGCTTCCTGTTCGCCGTTGAATTTGAGAAGCGCTTCCTGCATTTCAATGGCAGCGTATACGGACTGCAGGGCATCGTCCTTGTGTTTTACCGGCGCGCCGAAAAAAGCCATTATGGCGTCGCCGATATACTTATCGATAACCCCCCCGTGGCGCATGATAATCTCTACCATAATTTCAAAGTATCTGTTTAACGCTTCCACCAGTTCGTCCGGCATAAATCCTTCCGAAATGGTCGTAAAACTGCGGATGTCCGAAAAAAGAATGGCAAGAATCCGGTTTTCTCCCACCAGCATACCTTCGGGGTTGGAGAAAAACTGGTCGATTACGTCGTTCGGGACGTATTTCTGGAAAATATTCCGTATTTTATGTTCGTTTTTCTGCGCTAAAACAGCCTGGAATGCAAATTGTTTAATTTGTCCGTAGGCCTTGTCCAGCTGCCGAAGCATAATGTTAAAGGTGTGGGCCAAGTTTCCTATTTCATCCTGATACTGCACCTCAACCCGCTTTGAAAGGTCGTTGCTTTCAATAATCTGCCGCATTGTCTTTACAACCCGCTCAATGGGTTTTGTCAGGTATCCCGCGAAAATCAGCAGCATAATGAGAGAAACAAATATGGAGGCGCCGAGGATAATTCCGCTCTGGGTGGTAATTTGGGTAACTTCGGTATAAAAGGCGCTCCGTTCTTCGGTAATGAAAAAACTCCATCCGAAGGGGCGGTAGTAAAAGAGATCACCAACCCTCTCCTTGCCGCCCAGCTTGAGTTCAATCCAGCCCGACTGTCTGTTTGTAACGGCCCGGACCAATACCGCGCGTTCCTCCTCCCCGAGAGCTATCTTCTGGGTGGAAAATGTAATTTCCCCTCCTTCGTTAACCGCGAAAATTATTTCCGACGGGCTGCGCGTCAGGGTTGACGCGTAGGACGCGACGGCTTTTTTCGTAACTTCCACGTACTCTTCTCGATCAGACAGGTTGTTGGCCGTGAGCAGGTTCCACTGATTATCGGTGTATTTCCGCAGCTCCTGGGATTTAAAACCTAAAAACTGCATTGCAATCCGTGTCAGACCGCTCCGAGCATTCAGGGAGGATATGGCGCCGGTAATAACGAGAGAGGCAATAATCAGGGGCAAAACGATCAGGATAATTTTGGCGCGAATATTCATATGTCTTACCATGAGAATCGGCAGGAATGAGTTCCCTATTAATAGTATAATCGCTTCTGCCGATAGTAAGAGTGGAAAAAACTATATGTCCGACACAGAAGACCGCAGCAGCACTCTCCCGGAAAGCCCCGGGGACGATGAATTTCTTATTACCGAAGATGCCGAAATTTCCGAGGAAGACAGAAACGAGATCCTCGCCCAAATTGAAACGGTAGTTGAAAAAAACCAGATTCCGGTAACCGACGAGCTGTTCAAACTTCATCCGAAAAGAAAGGGGGCCCTGTTTCCCATATTGCTCAATATTGTGACCTTTCTGCTGGTAGCGGGGGGTGTCCTTTTTATGTTCCGGTTTTTCCAGGCCCGCCAGGAGTTGCTTTCCGTGGAAACCCGGGCGTATCTTTCCACGGAAGGGAAGCTGATTGAAGAACTGAAAAAAGAATCCGAAGAAGCCATAGCTGCTAAAGAGCAGGAAATAAGCAAAATCCAGAATGAATTGGCGGAACTCGACAGGCAGAGCCGGGACCTGCAGCAGAACATGGAAGAAAGCATCCGGGCGCGGGAGGAAGAACTCCGGGAGGAACTGGAAGCGGAACTTGCGGCGGAGCGGGAACGGCTGCAGGGTGAGGGAATTTCCCAGCAGGAAATTGAAGCGCAGCTGGAAGCCCTGGAGGCACGGCGCCGGGAGGAATTTAACCGGCAAATCGCGGAATACCGGGATGAAGCTCAGGCCGAATTGGCGCAAAAGGAAGCGGAACTTACCGAGGCGCGGGAGATGGCCGAACGGGTCTTGGAACAGGCCAACGAAGAGCGGGCGCGGCTGGCGGAGGAAACCAGGCAGCGGGAGGCGGAGCTCCGGCGGCAGTTTGAAGAAGAACGGGAAGCATTGGAGTCGAGATCTTCCGAGGCCGAGACGAAGCTGCGGGAATTGGCGGAGGTTCGCGAGCGGGAAATTCTTATTAACGACCAGATTATCGGGTCCTACGCGGAAATTATCGACGATATTCAGGCGGGAAATGTCGAAGCCGCGGGGAATTCCCTGGATGAGCTGAAGCGGTTCATCCAGGACCCCGCCGTGCAAACGCTCCCGTCAATTGCCAACCGGAAAAATGTTGAATTATTTATTATAAATAACATACAAGATACCCTCGAGACAAAGGCGGGGTCGGGAGGCGCGGAGACAAAGTCCCTCTTAGAGGCCGCGAACCTGGTTGTTACCGCCCGCGCTCTCGCCGAGCGGGCGGATGAGGCCGCCGAAGCCGGCGCTGAGGGGGAGGCGAAACGGCTGTACACCCAGGCATTAGCGGCCGTACCGGTGCTGAACCGGGCTTTCCGGTCCATTCGGAACATTGAAGAAAATCAGACCGCCGGAGCAATACGGGGAATTGTCGACGAGGCCCGCCGAATTTTGGAAGAAGGGGACCGGGAGGAGGCCCTGCGGCTTTTCCGGCAGGCGGCGCTGATGAGCGCCGGAGTGAACGAGCAGCTTGCCGCGGACGCGGTAACCGGATTGGAACGGGTACATATTCTCAACAACAGGGATGATGTCCGGGAGCGGGAAGAAACCATTGATGTTCAAGAACAGGCAATTACGCGGCTCGAAGCCGCCGTTGATGAGCTGGAAAATACCGTCACTGAACAGGCGGAGGCGATTGCGCTGCGGGAAAATATTGTGGCCCGCAGGGACGAAACCATCGAAGAACAGCAGCGGCGGATCGCGGAATATGAACGTGAAGGAGAAAATTTACAAGCCCGTATTGAAGAGCAGGCAGAAACTATCGCTTTAAACGAAGAAGAACTGGCGGCGGAAAACACCGAACTGCGGGGCCTTACGGATACTATTGCGGAGAAGGAAGGCGAAATAGCGGAGCTTAGGAAGCAGCTGGCCTCTCTGCCGGAACGGAGCGCGGCGGAGCAGAGTGAAATCAGCAGCGCCGACGCCGACCGCCTGGCGCTGGAAGCGAAAGAAACGGCATATCAGGAAATTTTGGACTTTGTCGGCTACCTTTTAGGCGACAAACCCTCCAGGTTCAAGCGGGAAATTGAAGAAAAAGCGGACGCTGATATCATGTACCGGAACATCATCGAGTCGATACAGGAACTGGCCGAATCGACGGTGGCGCCGGAGGAGCTGGTTGCAACGGCGGAGATGAAACTGATCGGCACTATTGCATCGGTAACCGCCGGCAGGGTGGTCATCGAAGCTTTGGAAGCAATCCCTGTCCCGGAGGGGGCACGTATCCTTATCAAGCGGCGCACCTCCTCGGGAGAAGTACCCATTGCCGACGGAGAAGTATACGATGTGACGGCCGGACGCGTTTCCGCGAAAATTACCGACAGGATAAGCGCCACCCGTTCACCGATGGTTATGGACTTAGTTTACATGGAAGTGGAACGATAGAAGGCCGCCCGGCCTCGGGGGGCTGGACGGCCCTTGTACGTACACAGTACTGAACGCTACCCGGCTTTTACCGCGATCTTTTTCGGTTTTTCCGCTTCTTTCAAGTGCAGTGTTACAGTCAATAATCCGTTATCGAGGCTCGCATCAATTTTATTCCGGTCAATGGTATCATCAATTGTGTAGACCTGGTAGTAATCGCCGTACCTCCGTTCCCGGACTACGTATTTCCCTTCAATTTCCGGTTCTTCGCGCTTCCCGAAAATTTCAAGCTGATTGTTGTCCACATTTATATCTAAATTGTTTTTCGTTACACCCGGCATCTCGAGTTTTACGAGGATCTTTCCTTCATCTTCGCACACGGAACTCCGGGAGCGTAATTTGTACCGTTTTTCTTTTTCCTGTTCCTGTTTTTGTACTTCTTTTCCGGCCATACCGTACCTCCTTATCCTAATTTGCCTTAATGCTGATCTGTTTCGGCTTTACCTCTTCCCGCTTAGGAAGGGTAACCTTTAAAACACCGTCTTTAAAACTCGCCTCTACATTCGAACTGTCGACCGAAGAGGGGAGGGACAGGGTCCGCTGAAATGAACCTTCCCAGGTCTCTTTTTTATAGACCTTTTTGTTCTCCCCTGTTTCTTCCGCTGCCTTTTCACCTTTAATGGTTAGTACGTCCTGCGCGACGGAAATGTCCAACTCCTCCAGCTTCACACCCGGGAGGTCGCACAGTACGGTAAAACCGTCCTTGTCTTCCACAACATCAATAGCGGGAGAAACCATGCGGTCGAAAATTCCCTGATTACTCGGGCTGCGATTATAATTGAACACCCGGTTAATCTCATCCTGCAGCTGATCAAACTCAGCAAACGGATTAAAAACATCATTTTTCCAACGTATCAAAGCCATATTCTACCTCCTTGGCAGTATTGATTTTCCATTAATAATATAGCAAAAAACGTGCCAAAATAATAATTTGTTGTAATATAACAAATTAACTGCATCTTTGGGCACCTGTGAAAGAGGGGGAGGGGAGCCTTGGAGAAATTTGCAACAAAATAAAATTTATGACCCACTCTGCTGTGTCAAAACGACCCGATCCGAGGCAGGTGTATTGATGTATCGGTTCCAAATAGTTATATTCTAGACCGGGAGAAAAAGAATGGCTTTGGAAACGGTTATTCAAACAGAGGGACTGCGGAAAGAGTTCAGCGGACGCGTTGTCCTGCGGCCTTTTCATTTGCAGGTACCGAAGAACTCTGTTTTCGGTTTTTTAGGACCGAACGGTGCCGGCAAAACGACGTATATGAAACTGCTGATGGGGCTGCTCGAACCCGATGAGGGAAGGGCGGAGGTGCTGGGGCTGGATGTGAGGACCGAGGGGATCGAGATAAAAATGCGGGTCGGGTATCTTCCTCAGGAACTTCATTTCTATGAAAACATGACGGCCCGCGACATTTTGACCTTTTCCGCCGGATTGTATCTGAAAGGTCCCGCCGAACTAATTACAAAGCGAGTCGAAGAAATGCTCGAACAGGCGGGTCTGGCTGAAATCGCGGACCGCGGGGCCGGAGGGTTTTCCCGGGGGGAAAAGCAGCGCCTGGGTATCGCCCAGGCCCAGGTACACGATCCGGAACTGTTAATTTTAGATGAGCCGGCTGCCAATCTTGATCCTCTGGGACGGAAACAGGTTTTTTCATATCTGGAAAGCCTTCGGGACCGGACGACCATTTTTTTCTCCACCCATATTCTCAACGATGTCGAAAGGATCTGCGACCGGGCGGCGGTACTGCACCGGGGCAGTTTGGCCCTGGAGGGCGAACTGGAAAACCTGCTTTCTGAAAAAACAGCACCGGCCTATACGCTTCTGTTGGAAGGGAGCCCGCCGGGCCTCGATTCGGCGGAGAAAGTATGCAGGCTGCAGCCCTGGGCCGAGTCGGTGTACCGGGAAAAACAGCAGGAAACGGAAGAAGGGGCTGCCGAAAAGTGGACGGTGGCGGTAACGGATGAGAATGCCGCGAAAAAGCGGCTTCTCCGCTGTATTTTGGAGCTGGATGACGTGCATGTCCTCGATTTTGCAAAACAAAAGCGGGGCCTTGAAGATTTGTTCGAAGAAATTGTAACCGCGGGGGAGGTGGGCCGGAATGACGGTTGAGTTTACAAAGGACCTCGGCTGGCGGACCGGTTTCCGGCAGCTGTTCCGAAACGAATGCGGAAGGTGGTGGCGTTCTCCCGCGTGGTGGGCCCATTTGCTTCTGTGGAGTGTACTCTTAAACGGTATGACAGCTCTTCCCCTGTGGAGGCGGGGAATGTCCGCCGGGGTCGATCCGCTCGGATATTACACCCTCTTTGCCGGCCTGTTTCCCGTAATTGTCGGCGTCATTATCATGCAGAATTTGACAATTGGGGAGCGGTTAAACGGCACCGCCGCGTGGGTCCTCTCGAAACCGGTCGCGCCGGAAGCGTTTGTACTGGCGAAATTCACAGGCGCGGCGGTCAACCTTTCCGTTCCGATGATTATCCTTCCCTCCCTGATTGCGGGGGTGCAGGTGTCCTTAGCGGAATCCGCAATGCTGTTTTCCCCCTCTTTTTTTGCCGGTACCGGGCTGCTGCTGCTTCATCTTTTATTTTACCTGGCCCTAACGGCCATGCTGGGGGTGTTTTTCTCCAAACGCGGGCCGGTTATTATCATACCCCTCGGTTTGGCATTCATTCAGCAGTATCTTATCAGGGGAATACCCTTTTTAGGGGAACTGCTGCCCCGTTATCTTGCCATGCCCCATGAGGAAATCGGACGCAGCCTGAGCGAAACACTGATGCGCGGGGGGGGGCTGTATACATTCAAGCCCGTAACCAGTACGGCGGTGCTTATTGTCGTTTTTATTGGGCTCGCCGCGGAGCGGCTGAAACACCGGGAGCTTTAGGCGGTTTCCACAAAGTGGGGACATACATAAATAACGAGTTCCATCTGTTTTTTTTCACCCCCGGGTATGGGCGCGACGGATGTTTCTATGTCTTTCCGGATTGTACAGCGGGGCAGCTTGCTGCACAGCGGACAGGCCCCGGTCCCCCGCGGGCTGAATATAATCTCCATCAGGATCCCTCGAGCCCCGTAATTTTACCGACCCGGCGTTCATGCCTGTCCGTGCCGGCAAAACTAATGTCGATAAACGCATCGAGCATCCGTTCAACCGGAACGCTGTATTCGACCCTCCCGCCGAAAGCGAGAAAATTCGCGTTATTGTGTGCCTTTGCCATTTCCGCCGTGAACACATCATGAACGAGGGCGCAGCGGATCCCCTTTATCTTGTTTGCCGCCATGGAAATTCCGATACCGGTGCCGCAGCAGACAATCCCGAACTCATAACCGCCGTTTTTGTATTCGCCGCAGGTCAGCTCCGCTATATCGGGATAATCAGCCGCGTCTTCGGTATCGATACCCATATTTGTTACCCCATACCCCCTCTTTTGAAGGTGCAAGGATATTCGATGTTTTAAATCCACCGCCCCGTGGTCATTTCCTAGTACGATTTTTTTCATGTCTAACTCCGGTCGTATTGTACCCGTTGTTTTTGTGAGTATCAATACAATGAATCGTTGACTTCCCGGGTTCCGGAAATTATATTCAATACTGAGGTATTGATGGTCCAATTTCCCGCGGCACCCGCCGGGGTAAAAAAATTTTTACTGCTTTCTCTTCCCGCCCTTGGTGTTGTCGTACTTGTGGTTTTCCTGTATTACCGGACCTACACCGCCTCCATCGATTATGTAATTGAGCAGAATGAAAAACAAAACATCGAACTGCAGGCCCGTTCAATCTATAATCAGTTTCATCCCCTTCTCCGGGACCTTGCCTATCTTTCCCGGGTTGAAAATTTACTGAATATACAAGGCGGGCGGTACGGTCTCGAAGAAATTCCACGGCTTACGGGAATATATACGTCATTTCTTCGGCGGAAAGGGGAGTATAATCAGGTGCGTTTTATCGACGGAGAAGGAAAAGAGGTCCTCCGTGTTGTCTACGACGAAGGTGACGCGCGGGCAGTTTTTCCCGACAAACCGCGGAACAGAAAGGAAACGGACTATTTTCTCGAGACCGCGGCTTTAGAAGAAGGAATGGTGTACGTTTCTCCCGTCGAAGCGGACACGGAACACGAAAAAACTGAAGCATTTATCCCTCCGGTTATACGGCTTGCCGCCCCCGTCTACAATTCCGGAAAGCTGTTGGGCATTGTCGTGCTTGATTATAACGCCCGGCACATCTTTGATGAGGTCCGCGGGGGAGCGGAGTATTCCTACGGCAGGCATTTTCTCATCAATCCCGACAGTTACTGGTTCTACGATCCGGCCGAAAAGGAGAGGTGGGAATTCTCCATCGGCAAAGACAACAAAGAGCTTGCCTCCCAATTTCCGTATCTGGACTTAGAGCGGATACGAAATGAAGCAGGGGGAAGTTTTTACACCCCGGGAGGGCTCCTTACCTTTGCGACCGTCTCTCTCCCGGAAAATGCCGGACATGAGTGGAAGCTGCTCTCCTGTGTTCCCTCTGAAGTGTTTCGGGAGGAATATACTGCCGGCAGGCGGCGTGCCGTTATTACTTCCCTTTTAGCGGGATGCGCCGTTTTCGGGATGATGTTTTTTCTCAGTTTGAACCGGCGGCGGCGTCTCGCGGCGGAAGAGGAACTTCGGGAAGAAGCGTCTATATTTTCGGGTAATCCCGCCCCGGTACTGAAAATTACCGGTGAGAAAATAATAGCAGCCGCTAACCCCGCGGCCGCGGTCCTGTTCCGGCAGGAAGTGCTGGGGAAAAACATTGATGAATTTCTCCCGGGCTTCGAACTCGCGTACTGGAAATACACCTCCGGGGAGCAGTTTGTTCAGTTCGAAGAAACTATCAACGAGCAGACATATCTCTTTACCTTTAATCCCGAGAGCATTGATACCGAGGGCTCCGTTATTATATACGGTACCGATATTTCCAGCCGGAAACAAATCGAACTCGAATTGGCGAAGTTGTCAAAAGCAGTGGACCAGAGCGCGAATACCATCGTTATTACCGATACGAAGGGAACTATTACCTTTGCGAATAAGGCCTTCGAAAAAACCACCGGCTACAGTATTGAAGAGGTCCTCGGGCAGAACCCGAAAATATTGAAAAGCGGTACTCAGCCCGAAGCGGTGTACAAGGATTTATGGGAAACACTCCAAACCGGGGGGGCCTGGCACGGGGAGTTTCTTAATCGGAGAAAAGATGGTTCTACCTACTGGGAGGACGCGGTCATTTCGCCGGTCCGGGACAACAACGGCCGGGTGGTCAGCTATTTGGCCGTTAAGGAGGACATTACCCAGCGGAAAATTGCCGAGGAAGCGCTGAAAAGTGCCAAAGAGGACGCGGAAATTGCAAACAGGCTGAAAAGTGAATTTTTAGCCAATATGTCCCATGAAATACGCACACCGATGAATGCCGTCATCGGTTTTACCGATCTGCTGCTCGATGAGACGAAAGACCCGGAACAGCGGGAAAAACTTGAAATAATAAAAAAATCGGGACAAAACCTCCTTAATCTTATAAACGATATCCTCGATTTTTCAAAGATAGAAGCCGGGAAGGTCGAAATTGAACATCAGATTTTTAACCTTGAACGTACGCTCGACCATATTAAAACCATGTACGATATTGTCGCGGATGAAAAGGGGGTGACCTTTTCCTTAGAACGGGAGGAAAGTGTTCCGCTCTTGGTCTATGGTGATGAACTGAGGCTGAACCAGGTCTTGATTAATGTGGTAAGCAACGCCTTCAAGTTTACCGAAAAAGGCTTTGTTGCCGTTACATGCCGCTATGAAGCCCCCGAGCTGGTAATCGAGGTTGCCGACTCCGGTGTCGGAATAGAGGAAAGCAAGCTTACGTCGATTTTTTCCGCTTTTGAACAGGCGGACAGCTCTACGGAACGGCGCTACGGCGGCACCGGACTCGGGCTGGCCATTTCCCGGCGGCTTGCCCGGTTAATGGGGGGAGACATCGACGTGGTCAGCACTCCGGCGAAGGGGACAACATTTACCGTTCGCGCGCAGTTTCCGCCTGCCGGTGCCGGTCAACCTGCCGCCGCACCGGACCGGCAGCGCGAGAGCGTGCGGCGGGAAGCCGGGGAACAGATGGTCCGCAGCTGGCTGCGGCAGATGGAAAACGATAAGGAGATGGAAGCAATCCTCTACGAAGGCATACGCGAATTGCCGAATAAACTGCGGAAACTCGAGGATGCCGTTGTAAAAAACCGGGAGCGGGACATCCGCTTTATCGCCCATGATTTAAAAGGGTTTTCCGGTAACTTGAATATGTCGGAAATCTATGAAAAGGCCCGTGCTGTTAACGACGAAATTGACAAGGACAATTATTCAATTACGTTCATACGGAGAGTAACGGAAGACTTGCGGCTTCTTGTCGATTCTATTCCAACGGATTACCTCACGCGGAAGCGTGTCGGCCGGCTCGATTTGGCAAAGCTGAAGTCCGATTACGCCATTCTGTTAGCGGAGGACAATGAAATAAATCAGCGTTTGATAAAAACGTATCTAAAAGGGACCAATCTGCAGTGTGATATTGCTCCGAACGGGAAAATCGCGCTGGAAAAGCTTAAGAACAAAAAGTACGATCTGCTGCTTTTAGACATGCAGATGCCGGTCCTAGACGGCGAAGAGGTAATTGCCCGGGTCCGGCGGGATGAGAAGTTTACCGAGTTGTACGTCATTGCCCTTACAGCCCACGCGATGAAGGGAGACGCGGAAAAATACATCAACCTCGGGTGTAATGATTATCTGTCGAAGCCGGTTGACCGGAACCTGCTGTATGAGAAAATACAAAAGCATATTATTCGGGTCAACAAACAGATGCCGGAGGAGGAAATGCCGGAGGAG
>CAYTSI010000011.1:0-14255 GCA_964440465.1 uncultured Spirochaetales bacterium | reverse complement strand
AAAGCATATTATTCGGGTCAACAAACAGATGCCGGAGGAGGAAATGCCGGAGGAGATAAACGCCTCCTTAGCGGAAGCTGTATCGTCATACACTGAGGATGTTCGGATACTGGTTTCCGAACTGGAAGAGACCGTGAAAATATTCAATCCGGAAAAAATCGGAAAGTTAGCGGAGGGTTTTACACGCGTTTCAGCTGATGAAGAATTTGTTCTGTTGGAAAAAGAACTGAAAAAGGCCGCCGAGAGTTTCGATGAAGGTGCCGTTACCCGGGTCCTGGGGACACTGCGGGCAATTCTGGACCGGCAGGGGGATGATTAAATTTGACTGCTCCCGTGCGGTTTAGTATATTGTTAAATTAGAAGGAGAGGAATATGACAGAAAAATTACAGGTTTATAAATGCGAGGTTTGCGGAAACATTGTTGAAATGGTCCATGACGGTGCAGGGGAACTTGTCTGCTGCGGCCAGCCAATGATACTGCAGGAAGAGAAAACCGCCGACAAAGCCACGGAAAAGCACGTGCCGGTGGTGGAAAAGACATCCGAAGGGTATAAAGTAACCGTCGGAACCACCCTGCATCCGATGGAAGAGGATCATTTCATCGAATGGATTGAGCTCGTTGCCGACGGCAGCGCGTACCGCCGGTTTCTGAAACCGGGGGACAGCCCCTCGGCTGAATTTTGTGTAAGCGGTGCTTCGAGCGTATTTGCCCGGGAATACTGCAATAAGCACGGCCTATGGAAAGGTGAATAACAAACTATTTGTAGAGTACAGGTAAGGAGAAGACAATGAAGAAGTACGTTTGCGATGTTTGCGGTTATGTTTATGACCCCGCCGAAGGGGACCCGGACAACGGTGTAGAACCGGGGACCTCCTTTGACAAAATCCCCGACGACTGGGTTTGCCCGGTTTGCGGAGCTTCTAAGGACGACTTTTCAGAAGCGTAACAGTAGAAGCGTAATTATTACGGCATTTCTACGTGAAAGCGGTTGGCCGTCCCCGGTCATACCGCTTTTCTATTTTATAACAGTTGTAGGTCCCCTTTCCGTTTTGAAAATCGGGCGGAGTCATGATTTCGGTTATATCCACGTATACGGTCCCCGCTAGGGTATCCAGTTTGGGTGTAAACCCTTTTACATGGGTGGTGAAATAGATAACTCCTCCCGCCGCGAGAAGCCCCGCCGCGTTCCCGATGAGTGTTTGATAGTCCCTCTCGTTTGAATTGGAGAAACTGGGGGGATCGACGAAGATGCAGTCGAAGCGTTCATTGCAGTTTTCAAGCCAGGAAATAGCGTCGCTTCGTATTCCGCGGTAGCCGTTTAACGGGATGTTATTGATCAGCAGGTTCTCCTTTCCCCACGCAAGGTATTTACCGCTGGTATCGACGGACACCACCTCCGTAGCCCCGCCCGCCGCGGCGTACACCGAGGCAGTCCCGGTATACGAGTAGAGGTTTAAAAATTTTTTTCCCGCCGCTTCCGCCCGGATCCGGGAACGGAGCTCCCGGTGTTCTAAAAACAGTCCCGTATCGAGGTAGTCTGTAAAATTGACTAGAAACGTTAATCCGCCCTCCCGGACGGGGACAAAGCTTTCGGTGGCCCCCCTTTTCCCGTACTGTCCGTCTCCCCGCTGCCGCCGCCGCTGGGTAACGTAAATGTTTTCTTTCGGTATGTCCATTGCCTCGGAAACGCCCCCCACCATTTCAATCAGCCGGAAGCGGGCCTTTTCTTTTGGAATTTCCGGCGGCGGTTCGTATTCTTGAATATACGCGTAGGAATGTCCGTATATGTCAACGGCGGCGGCGTATTCGGGAATGTCGGCATCGTAAATACGGTAACAGGAAATGTCTTGTTTTTTTCTGTATGCGGAAAGCTGCTTTTTATTTTTTACAAGCCGGTTCTGAAAGTCTTGGAGGTGGCTCGCGACGTTTCCTTTTCCGCGGAGGGCGCCGTAAAAGGGGAAATAGACCCGGAACGCGTTTTCCGGCGTAACCGAAAGCTGTACGAGCTTGCTGTGCAGTTCGCCGTTGGACAGTGCCGATACCGAATCGGCCTGAAGCCCCAGATGCCGGCCCGCCTCCGCGTCCGGGACCAGCACCGCCGCCCTCCATCCGTTAAACCGCCGCTTCAATTGCCGGCCGATTTCCTGATACAAGGCAGGGACCATTCCGCTCTCCTCTAATCGGATTCCGTAGGGCGGGTTGACGCAGACCAGGCCCGGCGGGCCCTCGGCGGCGGGGTGTTCGTGGAGCGCGGCCCGGGTAAATTCGACTATGCCGTCGACACCGGCGGACCTGGCGTTTGCCCGGGCGGCCGCGATCGCCCGCGGATCCCTGTCGAAGCCCCGGATAACCGATCCTCCCCCGGTTCCGCGGCCGGTTTTTAGTTCCTCCAGTTTCGCCCGGGCGGCCTTCCGGACGGCGCTCCATTCTTCCCGGCGGTGCTGTTTCCAGTGGTAGAACCCGAAATACCTTCGGTAAATCCCCGGGGCAATGCCGCGGGCAATCAGCGCCGCCTCGATGGGGATTGTCCCCGCCCCGCACATAAAATCGACGAGGGGCTCTCCTTTCTCCGCTGTTTCGGCCCATCCCGATGTAAGAAGCATCGCCGCCGCCGCGTGCTCTTTCAGACCCGCCTCCACCGTCTGTTTCCGGTACCCCCGCTGATGGAGGCTGCCGCCGGAAGCATCGAGATACAGACGCGCCTCTCCTCCTTCCACGTGAACGTGAAAGGTAATATCGGGCTTTTCGGAACCAACCGAGGGGCGCATTCCCGTTTTTTCGCGGAACCGGTCGACAAGGCCGTCTTTTATTTTTAAGCCGAGGAACGAGGTGTGGGACAATGCCTTGTCTCTGCTCGACGCGGTTATGGAAAAGGTCGAACCGGCTTCCATATGCTCTTCCCAGGGAAACTCCGCGGAAAGCCGGTACAGGTCCGCCTCACCGGCGTACCCGCCGGCGCCGATTTGCAGGAGGACCCTGTTCGCGGTCCGGGACCGGAGGCATATTTCGTATAAACGGAGGAGGCCGCAGGTAAAATCGACCCCTGAATGGGAAGTAACCGCTGTTTCCGCCCCTAGCTCCAAAAGTTCCTCCCGCAGAATGTGTTCTATCCCGCGGGACGTGGTGGCAAAACAGGTCCTTGTTTCCTCGCTCATTGTTGAATTGTAGTGAAAAATCGGGGAATATACCAGAATGAAAAAATGGGAAAAAAGGGGAAATTTAACTTGAAAAACCGTGCGATTAGGGGTAGTTTTAAGTATATAATGTAAATTAGAAAGGAGCATAAGGAATGAAGAAAATTTTACTTTTAGGAATAGCAGTGGTAATTGCTATCGGACTTGTTGCCTGCGGCGGTACCGGTACAACCGAATCGGGCGGCGAAATGCAGAAGGAAGACACTTCCAATCTTCCCGATTGGGTAATGAACATGGAAATGTCGGAAGACGTTATGTACGGTATCGGATATGCTAAAATGTCTAATCTGAATACCTCTCGGACAACTGCCCTCGCGAGGGCGCGGACCGACATCTCGTTTCAGATCAAGTCCACCATCCAGGCCATGATGACCGACTACCAGCAGGAAGCCGGTGTGGATGACAACAGCCAGACCATCAATTTTGTCGAATCCGTATCAAAGCAGCTTACCGACAACGTATTAAGCGGCCTTACCCCGGACAAAATGGCGGTCATGGACGACAACGGCGTGTGGGTACGGGTAATATACAAGAAGTCCGATTTCCTCGACGACGCGAAAGAGACCTTCGTACGGAACGAAGACGCGGCTTTTGCCGAGTTTAAAGCAGACCAGGCGCTTGACAAATTGAACCACGAATTGGAAAGCAATCCGCCTTCTTCCGAACCTGTTACCAAATAGAAGACCTGTTTTCGGATGTACACCGCCCGCGTCCGCGGGCGGTTTTTTTATCTCTTTTCCCGCTCCTTTACGGTTCTTTACTTTTCAATTAGAAAAAAAACTGATACATTGAAACTGATATAGCATTCGTGAAGGAGAAAACCGATTAGATGAAACTGAAAAATGTACCGATTTTACTCATAACGGCAGGATCTTTCCTGCTGCTGTTTTCCGGATGTGCCACGGGAGGCGGGGCAGTGTCCGACGGTAATGAAATGGTTATCGAAAATATTCCGTTTTCCGAGACAATGGAACGTGAGGCCGGAAGATTGTGGACCACCCTGCCGGTTGACGGCAGTCCGGTTTTCCTCGGGTATTCCGTCAGTTTTTTTGACAAAGACCGGGAGGAGTTTGAAGCCCTTAAAACCGCGGCGGCCTACGCGTCATCCTATTTTTGGCTATACGGGGAAACCGGTTTCCTTGACAGCCGGAAAGGGCAGTTTTCCTATACCGAAATTGACTACGATACCGGACGGGCGGAATCCGTGATACAGGACTTGGAAATAATCGATAAGCATACGGACAAGCGCGGCACGGTCCTTGTCGCGAAACTGAACGGGGCGGGAGTGCCGAACTACGGTTTTAATCCTATCCCTTCGGGATATAAACGGGGAAAGGCTCCCGACTGGACGGTAACAATGCCGAAAGTTCCCGGCTACTATGCCGCCGTTGGTGTGACCGACAAAAAATTCGACTTGGCTACATCGTTTCTTACGGCGGACAAACAGGCCTTAGCGGAACTCCTGCGGCAGGTCAACTTGAAAACCGTTGCCGGTCAGGCGGAGCAGACCATCGATGTGGTGGGCCAAATTAACACGAAAGTAAGCAGCCAGCGGTCTCAGGCGGAACTGGAAGGTGTCTATATTTTGGCGCGGTATCAGTCCGAAGACGGCAAGTATTTCTACACATTGGCGGTGTGCCCGAAAAAATAATACGTTACAATACGAGGTGGGTCAGATGAAAGGATTGAAATGGCGGATTGCGGTACCGGGGGCGCTCCTAGCGGCCGTACTGCTTATCTCGGGAATGGTTTCCTGTGCCGGCGGGCCTGACGCGGCGGAAAAACAACCGGCGGCGGCCGGCTCGGCGGAGGAGATGGAAGACGCGGAAGAGCCTGACTGGGTAAAAAAATATCCCGTCGACCCCGCGTATTTTATCGGTGTCGGATCTTCCAATACCGGTAACCGCGGGGAAGACATGGACAAAGCCCGCCTCAATGCCCTCGCGGTCCTGGCATCTTCCATTGTTACGAAAATTGAGGCGGAAATTGTCGTCGAATCCACCGACGATACGGAAGGCAACACCTACGAGAAAATAACCAGCCGGATTCGGGAAAATGTAAATCAGAATCTGCAGGGCGTTGAGCCGGTCGATTCCTACTATTCGCGGCAGGACGGCTACTGGTTTTATTTCCGTTTCCCCAAGTCAAAGCTCGAGGAAATGAAGCAGGACCTTACCCGGCGCGTTCTCGATATGGCCGGACCGGGTATCGAAGGAACGTATCCTTCCGTGGCGGAGGGGCTGGCCCAGCTCTGGGACGGCTACAGCCTTATCCAGGATTCCCCCTTTGTCGGCACCATCGATGTGGAAATAGGTCCGTATTCGGGGGCCTTCACCGATATCCTGCAGAAAGAAATTTCCCGCCTTTCCGCTTCGCTTGACATACGGGTGCAGCCGGAGGAACTCCGGATCGAACAGGGGCAAACGCCGGAAATACGGGTCTTTCTTGGCAATAATCTGGGCATCCCCACGGGGCAGCTGTCCGCGGTTTTCCAGGCCGGCGGAAAGGTAATTTCCAAAGTTGTAACAAACAGGGACGGCGGGTTTACCGGGAAAATAGAACCCGCCGGCCTCGATCCGGGCCGGATAGTTGGTTCATGGAAGGCCGATTTCGGGGCCCTCGGAATCAACCCCGAATCGGTCCGGCTGTTTGTTCCGGAAGTATCCGTTTTTATCGAAGTGGAGAAAAAATCCGTCGGTCTGCGGGTAGTAACAGGGAATGGAGGGCCCTTTCCCGGCCTCGGACAGTCCGTTTCCTCCCTCTTTTCAAACACTATGCCCTTTGAAATTACCAATGAATACGCGCCGGATACAACAAATATCCTTTTCACCCTCCATTTCCGGGACCTGCCGGAAAACGATTTCGGACTCTTTTTCACGTTTGCCCGGGGGGTCATCAGCGTGGGGAAAAGCGGAAAAACCCTGTACAGCTACGAGTCGGAGGAGTATAAGGAGGGGGGGATAACGGCGGAACAGGCCCGGGAGCGGGCGAAGGCGAAGCTCTTTGAAGCCCTCGCCGGGGAAAAACAGATGTTTGAGGAAATAACCGCGGCGGCTGCTTTAAAATAGCAGCCGCGTGCGTCTCCGCCCGTTTATTCCACTCCGGTTTCCCTGTTGAAAGCAGTTATCTGTTCATCCACCCCCCGGGTAAGCCCCTGGATTTCCGTCCAGTACGTTTTGTCGTACCATTGGGCGTTTAAGTCCTTCAGCTCTTTCTGCTGCTGTTCAATCCAGGTGTAGTATTTCAGGTTGTGGACCCGAAGCTTATCGTAGTAGGAAAGTTCCAGCATGTTGTCGATTTTCTGGTGCGTAAGGCCGGTGTAGTAAATTCGTTCCGCCTGGGCTTCGTGAAACTTTCCGGAAAAGTCGTGCATTTCCCGCCGCCGGGAACCGTAAAGCTCCATCGAATCGGTTAGTACCGTTACGACAATATCACTCTTTTGCAGTTCATAATACTTGGCCATTTTAATGGAAGCAATAACATTTCCGATTCCTGATATTCCAAGCAAATCCAGCTTGTCGACCAATGCCGGATCGACCCCCTGCCGTTTCAGGTACTCATGCCCGGCTTCTTCATTGAACAGACGCATAGTGTCCATGCAGTCCTGATCGTCAACGGCAATAATCATGTCCGAATTTTTAACATTGTGGATCCAGGGAACATGCTTGTCCCCGATCCCCTCAATCCGGTGTCCGCCGAAACCGTTGCGGAGAAGGGTGGGGCACTGCAGGGCTTCCGCGGCCGCGATTTTCATCCGCGGGTAGTGCTTCCGCAGTAAATCTCCCGCCGCGATGGTGCCTCCGGAGCCGGTCGCGGACACGTAGCCGGCAAATTCATCCCCCGCCCCCATCTCGTTCTCGAGAATTTCTAAGATGGCGTTTCCCGTTACCTCGTAGTGCCAGAGATAATTACCAAACTCGTCGAATTGGTTAAAAATAACAATATCGTCTCCCCGTTCTTTCCGAAGTTCCCAGCATTTGTCGAATATTTCTTTTACGTTGCTTTCACAGCCCGGTGTGGCTATTACTTCTCCGGCAATTTTCGAGAGCCATTCAAACCGTTCTCTGCTCATTTCTTCCGGCAGAATGGCAATTGAATCGCACCCTAAGAGGGCGGAATTGTACGCGCCGCCGCGGCAGTAATTGCCGGTGGACGGCCATACCGCCTTCTGCAGCGTACTGTCGAAGCTGCCGGTAACAAGAGAAGGAGCGAGGCAGCCGTAGGTTGCCCCTACTTTATGCGCCCCCGTGGGAAACCATTTTCCAACCAAAGCGATAATCCGCGCGTCCACACCGGTCAGCTCCGTCGGCAGTTCCATATAATTGACGCCGCCGAAAAGCCCCCCCGACTCTACCGGTTCGTTTTTCCAGGTAATCCGAAACAGGTTCAGGGGATTCACGTCCCACAGCCCCACATTTTTCAGCTTCTGCTGAATGTTCTCCGGTATCAATTCGGGGTTTTTCATCTGCTCGAAGGTGGGGAAAATAATCCCTTTTTCTTTGCACCGTTTTATGTTATTTTGCCGGATATCGGCATGGACGGTTAAATCGATCATTGCACTGCTCCTTTATTTTGTTAATAATTACTGTACAGCATCCGGGGGGCTTTGTAAATATTATACTGTGAGGGGACGGGAATGAATGAACTGTTGTGGTTCGGTATGCTCTTTACATGCTTTTTTACGGTCATGTTCGGGTACCGCCTGTTCGGAAAGACCGGCCTCTACATCTGGATTGCCGTATCGGTTATCGCCGCGAACATACAGGTGCTGAAAGTAATCGAGATTTTCTCATTTACCACAACATTAGGCAATATTCTGTACGCGTCCTCTTTTCTGGCCACCGACATCTTGTCGGAAAAGTACGGAAAAAAAGCTGCCCGGAAAGGCGTCTTTATCGGCTTTTTCTCCCTTGCCGCGATGACGCTCTTTATGAACGCGGCACTGCTGTTCCGTCCCTCGCCGGAGGATTTCGCCCACGGACCGCTGCGGGCGATATTCGGGATGATGCCCCGAATTGCAGGCGCAAGCCTGGCCGCGTACATGCTGTCACAGCTCCACGACGTGTGGGCCTATCACTTCTGGAAATCGAAATTTCCCGCGGACAGGGCCATCTGGCTTCGGAACAACGCTTCCACCATGGTAAGCCAGCTGATCGATACAAGTGTATTTACCTTCGCGGCCTTCCTCGGGGTGTTCCCCTTTTCCATTGTTACGCAGATATTCGTTACCACCTACATTATGAAATGGATTGTTGCCGCCCTAGACACTCCCTTTATCTACTGGTCGAAGCGGATGCGGACTACACCACCAACAGGGTAATTCCAAGTTTTTCAATAAGTTCAATGTATTCTTCCGGCACCCCGTCGTCGGTAATGACCGTATCGAAGTCGGTCAGTTCGGCGTAGTGTGCCGGTTTTATGTCCCCGAATTTCGAAGAATCCACTAAAAGAATTTTTACAAGGGAAGAGGCAAGGGACGCCTGTTTAATTTCCACGGCGTAGGGGTTGGAGTTCGTGACCCCTAACCGGTCGCTGACCCCTCCCGCGGCGAAAAACCCTTTGTTCGCGCGGTTTCTGCCGATAAGCGCGACCCCCTCGGGACTTTCGAACATCATGCTGTTTTCATGGTAATAACCCCCGGCAAATATCATGGAACAGTTTTCTTTTTCCTTCAGGGCGTCCAATATATTCAGTGCCCAGAAAATCGCGGTAAAGGGATGATCTTCAGGTATCTGTTCGGCTACGTGGATTGTGGTGGAGCCGCTGTCGATAATTACGATATCGTTTTCCTCCAGCAGTTCCGCCGCCTTTTTGCCGATCCGTCCTTTCCGCTCCGTGTTTTTTACGTCCTCCGCGGTCAGCTGATAGCGGGGATTTGTCTTGTCGATAATTCCCGCGGGCCTTCCATGCACCGGGTCTAAAATTACCCCGCCGTGGAAAAGCCGCACCTCCTGCCGCTGTTCCAGCTCATGCAGGTCTCTGCGCACCGTCATTTCCGAAACATCGAGAATTTCCGACAGTTCTTTGACGGCAATTCCGTTTCGTTCTTGAAGCAGCGAGATAATTGAATATTGACGGGAATTTTTTTTGTCCACTGAAACAATTATAGCTGAATAATGGTTATAATGCAACAAAATATGATAAAATATGGTAGAATTTAAACACAAACCGCATACGGTTGACAATGCCGCAATTTCACGTTACTATAAGTGACATTTTGAGAGAATACGAACACTTTTTGGAGGTACTGTATGGCAGAGAAAAAAGTAGCGGACACTGAAGCTGCAAAATATGTGGCCGGGCTGGTGGAACGGGCGCGGGCCGCGTTTAAAAAAATCGAGTTTGCTTCTCAGGAAGAAGTAGATGAAATGACCTTAAGGATCGCATGGTCCGGAGTTGAGCCGGAGTTCGCGAAAAAACTTTCGAAGCTCGCCGTTGAAGAAACGGGAATGGGAAACGAACCGAGTAAGTACGGTAAGCTGATGGTTAAAACCAAAGGGGTCCTCAGGGACATGAAAGGGAAACAATCCGTCGGCATCGTTGAAGAAGATAAAGAAAAAGGCATTGTAAAGGTCGCGAAGCCGATGGGCGTCATCGGCGCTTTAATACCGGTAACCAACTGCGAAGCGACACCGTTTGTCAAGGCCATCAGCGCCATTAAAACCAGGAACGCCGTCATCATGGCGGCGCACCCCCGGGCGAAGGCGACCAATAAAATGGCAGTAGACAGAATGCGGGGGGTATTGAAAAAACGGGGCTGGCCGGAAGACCTTATTGTCAATGTCGATGAAATCAGCGTGGACATCAGCAAGGAACTCATGAAGCAGTGCGATATCGTCCTTGCCACCGGCGGCGGAGCAATGGTGAAAGCGGCGTACTCCAGCGGAACACCCAGCCAGGGTGTGGGCGCGGGGAATGCCGTCTGCATCGTCGCGGAAGACGCGGACCTGAAAGACGCGGCGGACAAAATTATGCGGTCGAAGGTATTCGATTTCGCCACCAGCTGTTCCACGGAAAACTCCGTCCTTATCCATGAAGATGTGTACGACGCGATGGTGAAAGAACTGGAAGCCGTCGGCGGATATTACGTTAACGAAGAAGAAAAGAAAAAACTTAAATCCACCATATGGGACGAAAAAGGCGTATTAAATAAAGACATCGTCGCCCAGCCGCCGGAAAAAATCGCCTCCTTAGCCGGCATTGATCTGCCGAAGGGGAAAACATTTATGATGATTCCCGAAACGGGATGGGGCCCGGGATATCTCTTTTCCCAGGAAAAACTTTCCGTAACCACGACCCTGTATAAATGGAAGGATTTTGACAAGGCCATCCAAATGGTCAACGAAATTACCGACAACAACGGCCCGGGACATTCCTGCGGTATCCATACCTTTAACGAGGCGAAAATCAAGGAACTCGGTTTCAAGGCCCGGGTTTCGCGGATCATGATCCGCCAGCCCCAGTGTCTGGCGAACAGCGGCGCCTGGACAAACGGCATGCCCATGTCCATGACCTTAGGCTGCGGCTCCTGGGGAGGAAACTCGGTATCGGAAAATGTTACCTGGGAGCACCTGCTCAACTACACCTGGGTTTCCTATGAAATACCCAGTACACAGCCGAGCGACGAAGAGCTTTTCGGGAACATTATGTATGAAGAGGTTTAGCGGTTAAACCGATATATGTAAAAATTGTTGAAAGCCGCCGGCACTAATCTTTGCGGTTGGATGCCGGCGGCATTTTTTAAAGAGGGGGACGTTGTGACAAACCAGGAAGCACTTGAAAGGTTCCGGGAAAACCGGGAAAAAATGCTGTTAGGCGGAGGGGAAAAGCGGATCGACGCCCAGCATGAAAAGGGAAAAATGACAGCTCGGGAGCGGATAGATGCTCTCACCGATGAAGGAACGTTTATTGAAACCCAGCCCTATATTACCGGCAGAAGTACCGAGATGGGGATGGACAAGAAACGCTTTCTAGGCGACGGGGTGGTAAGCGGCAGCGGAGATGTGTACGGACGGCAGGTCTTTTTGTTTGCCCAGGATTTTACCGTGTTAGGCGGGTCCTTAGGGGAAATGCATGCCGAGCGGATCGCGGAAGCCCAGCGGCTTGCCCTGCAAAACAGGGTGCCCTTTGTCCAAATAAACGATTCCGGCGGCGCGAGAATTCAGGAAGGAATCCTTTCCCTCCACGGATACGCCAAAATATTCAAGAACAACACCCACGCTTCGGGGGTCATCCCGCAGATTTCCATTATCTTAGGTCCCTGCGCCGGCGGGGCGGCCTATTCGCCGGCTATTACCGATTTTATCTGCATGGTGGACCAGGTCAGTTCCATGTACATTACCGGCCCCGGCGTCATTAAAGCGGTTACCGGGGAGGACATCGACCAGGAGCGTTTAGGCGGAGCTTCCGCCCACGCCGCGAAAAGCGGCAACGTACACTTCCGCTTTGCAACGGAGGCGGACTGCATCGATTTCGTCCGGCTCCTGTTAAGCTATCTTCCGGAAAACAACGGAGAAGAACCGCCGATAGTTGAATGCGACGATCCTTTAGACAGGGAAACGCCGGAAATAATGGAAATTATGCCCGACAATCCGAAGGCAACCTACGATGTCCGCGACATTATCGATACCGTATTCGACGCCGACTCCTTTTTAGAGGTGCACGCGGAGTTTGCCATCAACGTTGTCGTCGGTTTCGCGAAACTCGCGGGCAGGACCGTCGGCGTGTTCGCCAACCAGCCGAAGTTTTACGCCGCGGCGTTAGACATCAACGCGTCGGACAAAGCCGCGCGGTTTATCCGTTTCTGCGACAGCTTTAACATCCCCATCGTTTCCTTAGTCGATGTCCCCGGTTTCCTCCCGGGAATTGAACAGGAACACGGCGGAATTATCCGCCACGGGGCGAAAATCCTCTACGCAATCGCGGAAGCAACGGTGCCGAAAATCGCCCTCGTTATGCGGAAGGCATACGGCGGCGCCTACATTGCCATGTCGTCGAAGGCCTTAGGCTACGACCGGGTCATTGCCCTGCCCACGGCGGAAATCGCGGTCATGGGCGCGGAAGGAGCGGCGAACATCATTTTCCGGAAGGACATCAGCGATGCCGACGATCCCGAGGCAATGAAAAACAAGAAAATTGAAGAGTACCGTGACCATGCCATGAACCCGTTCGTGCCCGCCGGCTACGGCTACGTAGACGATATTATCGAGCCGGCCTATGCCCGAATCGAGCTGGTCCGCAGTCTCGAAATGAACATTACGAAAAAGGAAGAACGGCCGGCGAAAAAGCATGGCAACATCCCGCTGTAAGCGTTATTTCTACGGCGCGCTCGGCATCGTTCTGCTTCTCGGGGGCTGGAAGCTTGCTTCCCTCGTTATTTCGTCGGAAATAATTCTTCCGGCCCCGGAAGTAACTATTCTAAAAACACTCCGTTTTTTTATCGATCCGGCGTTTTACCATGCCGTAGGCCTTACCCTCCTCCGGGGCATCGCGGGCTTTGCAATTTCCTGCGGCGCCGGTGTCATTGTCGGCATCGCCGCGGGCAGCCGGCCGCGCTTTCATTACCTGATCCGCCCTTTTCTCTCCACCGTCAAAGCAACGCCGGTCATGTCGGTCATCCTCATTGCCCTTATCTGGTTTTCAACCGGCACCGTACCGATATTCTCCGCCTTTTTAATGGCTTTTCCAATTATTACCGGAAACATGATCCAGGGAATCCGGGAGGTGGACGCGGACCTTCTCAAAATGGCCCGGGTGTTCAATGTGCCGAAGGGGAGGGTGCTTGCGGGGCTTACAATTCCGTCGGTGTTTCCCTTTTTCCTTTCCGGCGCCTCAACGGCCTTAGGCATAACCTGGAAAGTGGTTATCGCGGCGGAGGTGCTTGCACAGCCGCTTCGCGCGGTCGGCACGGGGCTCTACGACGCGAAGGTCCGCCTCGAAACCGCGGAAGTATTTGCCTGGACCATTATCGCAATCGCCGTAAGCGCCGCCACGGAGGCGGTTTTTCATGCCGTGCTCGGCCGTCTGCGGCGGGGGAAGACGGAAGGCGGTCCGGACCGGAAAGGAGCGGAAATCCCGTGAACCTGCAGCTGGATAATTGTACCAAACGGTTCGACGACCGCGCGATATTCAACAATCTTTCCCTGACCTTTCCGGAAGGTGAAATAACGGTAATCCTCGGCCCCTCGGGCTGCGGCAAAACGACCCTGCTCAATATCATATCGGGCGCGGACACACACTACGACGGGGCCCTGACTCTACCGGAAGGCTTTTCGGTCTCCTATCTCTTTCAGGAACCCCGGCTGCTGCCGTGGAAAACGGTGGCGCGGAACCTGGAGTTTGTCCTCCCGGCGGAGCTGGGGCGGGAAGCGGTCCGCGGGACGATAGAGGAACACTTACGTCTCGTACACCTTTCCGAGTTCGCCTCCTACTATCCCGGCCAATTAAGCGGCGGCCAGCGTCAGCGTGCGGCAATGGCCCGCGCATTCGCGTATCCGGCAACGGCCATTCTCATGGACGAACCCTTTCAGGGTCTCGACATCAGCCTTCAGCTGAAACTGACGCGTGCCCTCCTCCACCTCTGGGAACGGGAGCGCCGGACCATTATCTACGTTACGCACACCATTCAGGAGGCGGTGCTCTTAGGCGACCGGATCGTCGTCCTCTCGGATTCCCCGGCGGAGATACGCCGCGAAATCGATGTCCCCCTCCATCAGCGGGACCGCAGCCTGGACCTTCCGGAAATCAGCGAGATCGAACGGGAGTTGTACTCGGTTATAACAAAACGTTAGCAAAAGGACAAAAAAAACCCTGCCGTAGTGGCAGGGCTGTGCCGCCGAACAGAATCGAACTGTTGACACGAGGATTTTCAGTCCTCTGCTCTACCGACTGAGCTACAGCGGCAATATCAAGAACCAATTTATAGCCGGTTTGCCGGAAATTGTCAACCGCCGGAGAAGATATTTTGGGCGTTGCGCCTCCGCTTCCACGCCTTCCGGCGGGAGGCGCCGGGCCCTCCGGTTGTACTCCTCGCCCATGCTCCGGGGTACCCCTGCGGTCCC
>CAYTSI010000010.1:0-56308 GCA_964440465.1 uncultured Spirochaetales bacterium | reverse complement strand
GCCGGCCGGCGATGTCGACGGTAACCTCCGAAAGGGCATCGTCCATGGGAATGACCCGGTGGGCAAAGCGCCGGACAGGGCCGAAGTCGGTACTAACGCGAAAAAGCGCGTCACCGAAAACCAGGCCGATGTCTTCCACGAGGTGGTGGGGGTCGACGTCGATGTCTCCCGAAGCCTTTATCTGGAGAAAAAAACCGCCGTGGAAGGACATCGCGGTAAGGAGGTGGAGGAAAAAGGGGACCCCTTCCAGTTCAAGCCTCGGTGCCTCTCGCGAATCGAGGTCTAGAGAGAGTTCGATCGATGTTTCCTTCGTTTCCCGTGAAAGGGCCACTAACCGTGCCATGGCATACTCCTGCTTATATTTATGTATCGGCGCCGGGTCGTCTATTTTTATTCAATTTTTAGATAAACCGCTTCTAATGTGCTATTGTAGTATACAGAAGGGGAGGCGAAATGGAAATAGACCGGCCGAGAGAACAAGTCCATCTTTTCAACAATCCGGCGGAAATTCATACCCGGCGGCATGAGCAGTTTGAACAGCAAATTCCGGTAAAGTTTCCCCGTACATCCCCGCCCGACCGGTGGAAAGCCTGGTTTGAGCTCATGGACCGCTAGCCCCCCGGGGCGTGCCGGTAGAACCGCAGCAGCGACCGGCCGTATTTGTTCAGCCGAAAACCGACGAGGCTGCCGACTGTTTCGGGAATACTGTCTTCGGCGGGGTAGTGGAGCAGCAGGGTCCCGGAAGGGGCCAGTACGTCTTGCTCCGAAATACGGCGCAGCAGTTGTTCTTTCTTAGGATACGAAAAAGGAGGATCGACAAAAATGATGTCGTATGAATCGTCTACTGTTTTTAAAAATTTTTCCACCGGCATCAAGAGCAGTTTCGACTTTTCGTCGATAATTTCCAAATTTTTCCGGATTGCATCTCCTTTTTTATAGTCTCTCTCCACTAACACCACCGGTCCGGCCCCCCGGGATGCCGCTTCAATTGCCACGAGGCCGGACCCGGAAAAGAGGTCGAGAAAACTGTTTCCCGATAAGTTACCCAAAATTGCAAACAGCGACTCCCGCATCCGGTCCATTGCGGGGCGGATTTCCCCTTTCGGGCAGAGGATTTTGCGGTTCGTGTATTTCCCTCCTGTTACGCGCATCATCCGAGGATAGCGGAAAACCCGCGGCCTGGGAAGCGGCCTCTCCTGAAAACCGGCCGGCCGGGGTAATAGCGTAGACCGGGCTTTGACAGAACCTGCGGGAATCGGCATACTCCTTGTATGGAAGAGGTCTTAAAAGAGATTATCGGGAAAGAAAAAGAGTCCGAGTCGATTATTCAGGAGGCGCGGGAAAAGGCGCGGGAAGTCCTGCGGGATGCCGAGAACCGGGCCGCCGCGAAGACGCGGGAAGCAAAGGAGAAGGCGGCTTCGCTCTATTCGCGGCGGGCAGCGGAAGCGGAGCAGGCCGCCCGGGAACGCCGCGAGCGGGAACTCGAGGCGGGGAGTAACCTAAAAAGCAGTATCCTCGAAGAGAAAAGCGGACTGATCGAGAAACTTACCGACGAGATTGCCGGAAAGGTCCTGTCATCGGACCTCGATTTTTCGTAGGCCGCGGGAAACCGGTATGGCATGGGCGGTCAATAAATACGGGTATATTAACGCGAAATTACGGGCACAGCTCAGCAAGCGGGTCGGGGAGGAGCAGTTTCAACACATGATCAGCGCCGGGAGCATTGCCGAGGCCCTGCAGGTCCTCGAAGGCACCGAGTACGGCAGCGCTTTCGGGGTATATCACGAAACCGGGGACATGAAAATGGTGGAGCGGGAGCTTGTCCGCGACGAAATCGAGGCGCTTGCCAAACTCCGTTCCGCCGTGGACGAGGAGATCATCGGTATTATCGATGCTTTTCTCGAACGCTACGAAATCGAGACACTGAAAGACGCGCTGCGCTACTGGTTTGACCGGAGCGTGCGGAAGCGCGGCGTGGAAGACAAGGTTTTATACATGCTGCGGGGGCCGATCGTCCACGATATCGATTTTTCCGCCGTTGTGTACGCCGGGGACGTTAACGATGTGTCGGAACAGCTCGCGGGGACCCCCTATCAGAACATTATGCAGGAACACCTTCCCGCGGCGCTGGAAACGGGGTCCCTCTTTGAGGCTGAGTGCGGTCTGGAAAACCTCTATTTTCAACGGCTTACTAAAAAAATCGACAAGCTTACGGGAAAAGACCGGGAAATCGCGGAACATATTATCGGGATCCAGGTCGACATGGAAAATATTACCCGCTTAAGCCGGTACGCGCGGTTTTTCAAGGAACGCGGCGGCGGTGATACCGGGATGTTCATTCCGGGAGGAAAAAATGTCGGTCTCGAAGAACTGCGGGCGGCATCGGCCGCAAAGTCCCCCCGGGACTTTGTGCAAACTACCATCACGCAGTACTACAATGCCCCCCGGCTGTTTGAAGGTGCGGGGAAGGAACGGGACGACTCGTTCTTTGTCCTGCTGCTTTCGGTCCTGCAGGATATTTTTATTACCGAGGTAACGAAACTGCTGCGGGGATATCCCTTTACCATCGGCATCGTATTGGCGTATTGTTTCATAAAGCAGCATGAGATGAGAAAAATTATGAGTGTACTGAATGCTAAATATTACGGCATCGACGAAGGACGGATGGGGGAGCTGATATGAGCACGGCCCTTATGAAGCAGCTGATTGCCGCGGTGGACATCAATCACTACGACGCGGTTACCCGGGAACTCCTCTCTTCCGGGGTCATGCATTTTATCCGGATGCGGGAGCTGAAAAAGGAGTTTCCCGGCGAGGTGAGCAGCGTTGCCCCGCCCGACAAACAGGATGATATGGCCGCCCTGCGGCGGAGGGTCGAGTCCCTGCTGCGGATGGTCCACGCCGACCCGTCGACGGAGGTACGCCTGGACGTAAGGGAATTGAAACCCCTTCAGAAAGAAACTATCGAAGAGGACCTCGATAATATCGGAAACCGTATCGAATCGATACGGGAAAAGCAGCGGCAGACGCAGCAGGAAATTCTCCGCTTAGAGGAGATGCGCCGCGCGCTAAGCGGCGAAGGGGGCTTTAATCCCGAACTGTTGCAGCAGCAAAGCGGTCTGCTTACCTTTTTCTCCGGCCGGGTGCCGAAAGAAAACCGGGAGGATTTTGAAAATTCTCTGCTGGAACTGCCGGCGGCCCTCGTGCCCGCCGGGGATGACGGCGGGGGTGAATACATTATCGTGGCCGTCAAGAAGTACCGGGGAAGGGTACAGGAAATCCTCGAACGCAGCGGCTGGGAGAAGGCCGATTTTACCTCAAAACCGGAAACCTTCGGGAAACAAAACATTGAGGGTCTGAACAAGCAGATCGAAACGCTTACAAAGGAGCAGAGCGGGCTGACAAACAAGGTGGAAGAAACGGTGGAGGAGAAGAAAGACCGCCTTTTGGAATACTGGAAGCGGGTAAAACTGCGGGAACTCTATTCCTCTATTGAATATAACTACGGGAAGACTTCCCGGACGCTCCTGTTTTCCGGGTGGGTCCCCCGGGACAAGCAGAAAACCTTGGACGGCGCTATCCGCAAAGCAACGGGCAATACCTGCTACATCGAATGGCGGGACCCGGAGGAGGCGCTGGGCCTGGAGGGAGAGAAGCCGCCGGTAAAGTTCACGAACCCGAAGTTTCTCCAGCCCTTTCAGATGCTGGTACGGAATTATTCCATCCCCGAATACGGGACCTTCGACCCCACTCCGGTGGTGGCCGCGGCGTACCTCGTGATGTTCGGGCTGATGTTCGGCGATGCCGGCCACGGCGCGGTCCTGCTGATCGCGGGTATTATCGGGTCGGTCCTGAAACGCCGGGAGAAAATCGCACGGCTCTTTCAGCTCATTGTATACTGCGGGGCATCGGCGATTGTTTTCGGTGTACTTTTCGGTTCCTACTTCGGCATGGCATGGATACCTCCGGTGTGGTTTGATTTTCACGGCGCCGTCGCCGGCCACGCCCGCGGGGGGGTTGTAAGCGATATTTACGGTATTCTCACCATTACCATTTATTTCGGCATTGCCGTTATCGGGACCGGGCTTTTAATCAACTGGATTAACTGCATGAGGAAAAAACGGTGGCTTCGGCTTATTCTGGACAAAACAGGCCTGGTCGGAGGCTGGATCTACGGCGGCGGCGTGTATACTGCTTTTTATTTTGTCAGGCGGGATTACAAGCAGCTGCCTCCGGGCCCGTTACTTATTATCCTTATAGGTATTCCGGCCCTGCTTTTTTTAGCAAAGCCGGTGGCCGAATTTATTATCGAAAGACGGGAACACGGGAAGCAGTTCGGCGGGTTTACGGTACTCGATTTTCTAATGGAATGGATTGTAGAGATGCTTGAAGTGTTCAGCGGGTACCTCGCGAACACCCTCTCGTTTATGCGGGTGGCCGGTTTAGGGATAGCGCACGTCAGTTTAATGACGGCGTTTTTTCAGATAGCCGGGATGATCGGCGGGGAGGGCTTGAGTATCGGCTCCTGCGCGATACTGGTTTTCGGCAATCTCCTTGTTATAGCCTTAGAAGGGCTGTCCGCCGGCATACAGTCCCTGCGGCTCAATTATTATGAATTTTTCTCGAAATATTTTTCCGGGTCCGGCATTGCCTATTCGCCGGTAACCCTCAAACAACAGTAGAATTAAGCACAGAATGGAGGATACAATGGAAAATCCAAAGAAAATTTTTAAACGGCGGGTCGGTTTAAGCGTACTGGTCCTAATAACGGTAATGCTGATGTTCGGCATCGTTAGTGTATCAGGCGTTTTTGCCCAGGAGGAAACGGCGGAAACGGCGGCGGAAGTACCGGAGAACCGGTCCGAAGTAATGAAATTCGGGTTAATCGGAGCGGCCGTCGCTTTCGGTTTCGGAGCAATCGGAGCGGGAATCGCCATCGCAAGCGTCGGCGCTTCCGCCATGGGGGCGATTGCCGAAAAGCCGGAAATTGCAAGCCAGGCGCTTATTTTTATAGCATTGGCCGAAGGGCTGGTGGTGTTCGGCTTTATTACGGCGCTGATGATACTCGGGAAGGTATGAGGTATTTTATTATCGGAGATGAAGATTCGGTCCTCGGCTTCGGGATGGTCGGTGTCGACGGCCGGACGGTGGAAACGAAAGAGGATGCCGATTCAGCATTTCAGGAGGTCCTGAAGGACCATACCGTAGGGGTGGTAATTATTACCGGACCCGCCGCCGATATGATACGGGAAAAGGTGGATGCCTATCTGTTTTCGGAACAATTTCCCCTGATTGTGGAAATCCCGGATAAAAACGGCAGAAGTCCGGACAGGCCGGGACTTCGGCAGATGGTGAACGAGGCCATAGGAATATCGTTGTAAAGATGTCGAACAGGAAAGAAGAGAAAAAGAAACCGAACTCCGTTACTGATGAAGCCGCGGAAGGAAAAGAGCGGCTTATCCGTGAAATCGAGAACAATGCCCGGGCAGAGGCGCGGAATATTATCGAGGGAGCGGAAAAAACGGCCGAACAGAAAATTTCCACCGCCGCCGGGGCGGCAACACGAATACTCCGGGACGCCGAAGAACGGGTAGCACAAAAAATCCGGTACATAAATGAACAGACCGATTCGTCGATCCAGATCGCGAAGAAGCGGATCCGTCTGAAGCAGACCGAGGAAATTATCAGCCATGTATTTGACAGGGTACGGAAAAAGATCGAGGAGAGTATCGGGACCGATGCGTATGTGGAAACACTGAAAAACTGGGCCGCCGAAGGGGTCCTCGGCATAGGTACGGACACCGTTGTTCTTTCCGTCTCCGAAAAGGAGCGGCCCCTTGTAGAGGATAATTTTCTCCACGACCTTAGGGAACGGGTCAGAAAGCAGGGAGGCGGAGAAGTAACGGTGGCAATATCGGAAGAGCCGGAGCAGGAGTACGGTGTGTGTGTCCGCTCCGCCGACGGCAGGCTCGAATACCGGAACCAGATTACAACCCGGCTTGCCCGAAACCAAGACGAATACCGGAAGCTTATATACAGGGCGTTAGAAATTGAAGGTGCTTCATGACTGAACGAATAATTGGAAAAGTGCAGCGGGTAAGCGGCCCCGTTATCGAAGCCGCGAATATCAGCGACGCCATGATGATGGAACTCGTCCGGGTGGGGGAGCTTCGGCTGATAGGGGAAATTATCAAATTAGACGGCAGTTCCGCCATCATTCAGGTGTATGAGGACACCACGGGGCTTGCCCCGGGTGATACCATTTACGGGTCCGGCATGCCCTTGAGTCTTGAACTCGGCCCGGGACTGATCGGGACCATCTACGACGGCATTCAGCGGCCGCTGACCGATATCTACGATGCCTGCGGTGATTTTATCGACAAGGGCATTGTTGCCCCGCCGTTACACAGAGAGAAAACATGGGATTTTGAACCGTCCGCCGCCGCGGGTGAACATGTCGAGGGCGGGACCGTGTTAGGGACGGTCCGGGAAACCGACAGCATCCTCCACAGGGTGATGGTGCCTCCGGACATAAGCGGAACAGTCAACTCCATAGTCCCGGCGGGCCCCTACCGGGTGGAGGAAACTATCGCCGAAATCGATACTGCCGCGGGGAGAATACCGTGCAGTATGGTCCAGTACTGGCCTATTCGGAAACCGCGGCCGGTAAGCGAGCGGATGCCGCTCGAAATACCGCTTATTACGGGGCAGCGGGTCATCGACACCCTCTTTCCCATCGCGAAGGGGGGGACCGTTGCCATCCCCGGCGGTTTCGGGACCGGGAAAACCATGACGCAGCACGCCATTGCAAAGTGGTGCGACGCGGAAGTTATCGTTTACATCGGCTGCGGCGAGCGGGGGAACGAGATGACCGATGTGTTAACGGAGTTCCCCGAACTCATCGACCCTAAGACGGGAAAGAGCCTGATGGACAGGACCATCCTTATCGCGAACACCTCGAACATGCCGGTGTCCGCCCGGGAGGCGAGTATCTATACCGGCGTTACCTTGGCGGAATATTTCAGGGACCAGGGCTACAACGTCGCGGTTATGGCCGATTCCACCTCGCGCTGGGCCGAGGCATTACGGGAGCTCTCCGGACGGATGGAGGAGATGCCCGCGGAAGAGGGCTTCCCCGCCTACCTCCCCACCCGGATTGCCGAGTTTTACGAGCGCGCGGGATATATGTCGGTATTAAGCGGAACAGAGGGGTCGGTAACCATTATCGGCGCCGTTTCCCCGCCGGGAGGCGACTTTTCGGAGCCCGTTACCCAGCATACCAAACGCTTCGTCCGCTGCTTCTGGGGGTTAGACCGGCAGCTTGCCAATGCCCGCCATTATCCGGCCATTTCCTGGCTCGAAAGCTACAGCGAATATTTAGGCGATGTTACCGAATGGTGGGAGGAACACGGCGGACCCGAATGGACCGAGGAGCGGGGGGAGATTATGGAGCTCCTGCAGAAGGAGGACCGGCTGCAGCAGGTGGTCAAGCTCGTCGGTCCCGACGCCCTGCCCGACAGCCAGCGTTTTATTTTAGATGTCTGCGGTCTGTTTAAAAACGCCTTTCTGCAGCAGAATGCCTTCGACGACGTCGACCGCTATTCCACGGTGCAGAAACAGATGAAGATGCTTCATATTATTATTACCTACTGGAGAAAGGGAAGCCAGGCAATTAAGCAGGGGGTGACCCTCGTGAAACTTCGGCGGATGAAGGTGTATCAGGAAATAACGAAGATGAAATTTTCGGTTGCAAACGAGGAAATAGAAAAACTGGACAAGATAGCCGCCCGCTTAGAGCGGTCGATGGACCAATTGGAGTCGATATATGCCTGATCGGAAAACACTGCGGCAGCAGCTCCTCCCGGGACGGGAATACCGCGGGGTAGACCGGATCGACGGCCCCCTCGTTTTTATCAAAAACACCCATCCCGTAGGCTACCGGGAGCTGGTGGAATGCGTGGACAGCAAGGGCAAAACAAGGCTCGGCATGGTCTTGGACACCTCCGCCCGGGAGGTGGTCGTGCAGGTTTTCGAAGGGACCTCGGGGCTGAACATGCCGAACACACGGGTGCGTTTCCGGGGAAAGCCCCTGGCCCTCCGGGTAACGAAGGGAATGCTCGGCCGGGTGTTCAACGGCTTAGGCCGGCCCATCGACGGAGGGCCCGAACCTATCGGGGACGAGGAGCTGGATGTCAACGGCCGGCCTATCAATCCGACGGCCCGGGAATATCCGAGGGACTTTATCCAGACCGGGATTTCCGTTATCGACGGAATGAACACCCTTATCCGGGGACAGAAACTGCCCATCTTTTCGGGCAACGGCCTGCCCCACAACGAATTGGCCGCCCAGATTGCACGGCAGTCGAAAATACGGGGCGGGGAAACGAACTTTGCCGTTGTATTTGCCGCTATGGGGGTAAAACACGACGTTGCCCGCTACTTTATCCGCTCCTTCGAGGAAACAGGCGTTCTCGAGAACGTCGCGCTCTTTTTAAGCCTTGCCGACGATCCGTCCATCGAGCGGCTGATAACACCCCGGTCCGCCCTTACGTTAGCGGAACATCTCGCGTTTAACGAGAACATGCACGTTCTCGTTATTTTAACCGACATGGCCAACTACTGCGAATCCTTACGGGAAATATCGACAATCCGGGGAGAAATCCCCTCCCGGAAAGGCTATCCGGGATACCTCTACTCCGACTTAGCGGAGCTCTACGAACGGTCGGGCATGCTTACGGGGAAAAACGGGTCTATTACACAGCTTCCCATCCTGACAATGCCGAACGACGACATTTCCCACCCCATTCCGGACCTGACAGGCTACATTACCGAGGGGCAGATCGTTTTCGAGCGGGAAATGCACGGACGGAACATCTATCCGCCGGTAGCGGGACTTCCCTCCCTCTCCCGGCTGATGAAAGACGGGATCGGCGAAGGGATGACCCGGGAGGACCATCCGCATTTAGCAAGTCAGCTCTTCGCTGCCTACAGCTATGTCAAGGACGTAAGGAACTTAGCATCGGTTATCGGAGAGGAGGAACTTACCCCCTTAGACCATCAATACCTCGACTTCGGCGAAACTTTTGAGAGAAAATTCGTTTCTCAGAGGCAAAACGAAGAGAGGACCATCGAGGAAACAATGGACTTAGGCTGGGAGGCCCTGCGTACCCTGCCGGCGGAGGAACTCCACCGGGTAACGGAGGAAGAAATTGACGACTATTATCACGGATAAAACGGATACCTGATGGCTAAAACAGCACCTACAAAGTCGAACCTCCTGAAACAGAAGCAGGAGCTGAAGTTCGCGCGGCTCGGCTATGAACTCTTAGACCAGAAGCGGAACATCCTGGTTATCGAACTCTTGAACCTGGTGGACCAGGCGGTAGATCTGGAGGCGAAGGTGGAGGAGCTCCTCGCGGAGGCGTATCATGCCTTTAAAGAATCTGTTTTGGAGTCGGGGAAACTGCAGTTCGTCAGTCTTGCAAGCGCGGTGAACATCAGGGCGGAGATAAACATTAACCAGCGGAAGGTGATGGGGGTTGCCCTGCCGGTGGTGGAGACGGAGTACTCGGAAAATCCGCCCTATTTCAGCACCTTCGGTTCCAGTTATTGGACCGATACGGCGGTGGAGCAGTTCAAGAATGTGCTGCAGGAAATGGGAAGCTTAGCGGAGCTGAAGGTGTCGATTATGCGTCTTGCCAGAGAGGTGAAAAAAACCATCAGGAAGGTAAACGCTCTGGAAAAAATCGCCATCCCAAACCTGCGGGACTCGGTCGCGTATATTCAAACCCGCTTAGAGGAAAACGAACGGGACATGTTTGTCCTCATGAAATTGGTGAAAGAGCGTCTGGAAAAGAAGAAGGAGCAGAACAATGAGTAAACCCTTTCAACGGATCATGGTGTATGTGGACGGGTCGGAGGAATCGGTTACCGCCGCGCAGTACGGCGTCTGCCTCGCGAAAGTCACCGGGGCGGAGCTGTACGCCGTATATGTCGTTAACACCAGGGCCTTAGACGACCTCGTGAAAACGAGGATTTTTCTGCGGGAGGAGCAGGAGGAGTACCGGATGGACTTAGAGGCCGATTCACAGCGGTACCTGCAGCATGTGGAAAAGATGGGGGAAGAGAAGCGTGTTCCCGTCCGGCGCGTAAAAACAAGCGGCAACGTACACAGCGAGATAAAGAAAAGCGTTAAAGAACTCGACATCGACCTGCTGCTGTTAGGGGAAATTTCCCACGTCCGCAGCAGGAGAGACGAGTTTTACAATGAAAGCGAACGGGCCATGCGGAGCGTTCCCTGTTCCGTCCTTATCGTCAAGGACCCCGACAAGGTGTGGGATTTATACGAAAACCTAGGAGAAGCAGATGGCATTAGTTGATTTAGTGGAAGAGTCGGTTGTAAAAGTACCCCTGACAGCGACGGACAAGTTCGGGGTCCTCGATGAATTGACGGAGGTCCTGCTGCGGGCCGGGAAAATCAGCGACAAAGACGCCATACTCGACGCGCTTATTCAGCGGGAAAACCAGGGAAGCACCGGGCTCGAACAGGGAATAGCCGTTCCCCACGCGAAAACCGAAAAAGTTGATGCCGTTACCGTTGCCATCGGCATCTCCCCCGCGGGCGTCGACTTCGAAGCCATGGACGGAAAGCCCTCCCATGTTTTTTTCTGCATGCTCGCTCCGCCGAGCCAGCCGGGAAAACATGTCGAAATCCTTTCCGAAATCGCCCGCCTTACAAAATCGCCGACGGTGCTGAAGCTCCTTACAACGGCAAGCTCGGTCCGGGACGTTCTCGATATTTTTTCCGAAGAGTAGGGCGGTACGGGCCTGCCGCCGCTTTCGATGTCAGGCCTGGTGCGGAATGTCCGCCGTGAACGGCGGCGCTTTGGCCAAAACTTCCCGTATAACGGCATGTTCCGCTTCTACAAGGTCCGGGTCCCCGGTAAGGACCGAGTCGACGGTCTTCTTCGCGTCCATCATCACCTTCAGATGGACAACGGGGTCGGCAATACCGAGCTGGAAGTAGCCGGACTGCCGTGCTCCGGCGATGTTGCCCGCGCCGCGCAGCTTCAGGTCCTCCTCGGCAATATAAAATCCACAGTTGTGTTCCATCATAATTTTCAGCCGCTGCTTTCCATCTTCGGTAAGATTGTCGCCGTAAATGAGAAAGGCATAGGACTGGTGTACGCCGCGGCCCACCCGGCCGCGCAGCTGGTGCAGGGCGGAGAGACCGAACCGGTCGGCGTGTTCAATGACCATGCAGGTGGCGTTCGGGACATCCACGCCGACTTCGACAACCGAGGTGGCCACTAAGAGGCGGACCTCTCCGGCGGCGAAAGCGGACATAACAGCTTCTTTTTTTTCCTCCGCCACCCGGGAGTGGATAAGGCCTGACGTGAAATCGGGAAACACCTCCTCCCGCAGGCGGCGGTACATGTTTTCGGCGTCTTTCAGGGTCAATTTGTCCGACTCTTCGATCAGCGGATACACAAAATAGGCCTGCCGTCCCGCCGCGAGTTCCTGCCGCACCCGCCTGTATACCTTCCCTTCGTTTCCCGTTTTCGCGAGGTGGGTAATAACGGGTTTCCTCTCCGCCGGCATGGTGGTAATGGAGCTGATGTTCAGGCCGCCGAAGATGGTAATTGCCAAGGTGCGGGGGATGGGAGTGGCGGTCATAAAGAGAACGTCCGGGTTTTCAGCCTTGGAAATGAGGGCCTGCCGCTGCAGGACACCGAAACGGTGCTGTTCGTCGATAATGATGAAGCCGAGGTTGCGGAACCGGATGTCTTCCGAAAACAGCGCGTGGGTACCCGCGATGAGGCGGGCATTGCCGTCCGCGATCCGGCGGAGGAGGGCGCGCCGCCGTTCCCCGGTAACCGAACCGGAAAGAAAGGCGGTGTTTACCCCGACGGGGGCGAGCAGGGCGGCGGCGGTTTCGGCGTGCTGTTTCGCTAACAGTTCGGTAGGGGCCATCAAGACAACCTGCATTCCCGCTTCGATAAAGGAGAGGGCGCTTAGAAAGGCGACTAATGTCTTGCCGCAGCCCACGTCGCCCTGCAGGAGCCTGGACATCGGAGTTTCCGAGGATATGTCCGCGTCGATTTCCCCCAGCACCTCTGCCTGGCCGGCGGTAAGGGAAAAGGGGAGGCGTTCAATAAGGCGTTTCCGCAGGTCCCCGGGAAAACGGCGCTTCCCGCGCGGGGCCGGGTTTTTTCTCAGTTTATTTCTGCCGATAACAAGCTGCAGGTAGAAGAGTTCTTCGAAAATGAGGGTTTTTCTTGCCAGCCGGAGGAGCTCGCCGCTTTCGGGAAAGTGGATGTTCCGGTAGGCGTCGGGGGAGCGTAAAAGGGCCTTTTCCGCCCGCAGAGGTTCCGGAAGCTCCTGCTCGATGTACTGTCCTTCGGCGGCGAGAAGGCCGCGGACTGTCCTGCGCAGAACCCCCTGATTCAGCCGGCCGCTTAAGGGGTAGACCGGCAGAATTGACCCGAAGCCGAAAGGTTTGTCGGAAAAGGGTTCGAGATCGAAGGAGCTGCTCTGCAGTTCTCCGTACCTGTGTTCGAATTTCCCGTAGAGAAAGTAGCGCTGTCCCGGGAGGATTGAGTTTTGCAGAAAATTTCTTCCAAAACAGACAAGGGCGGCCGATGCCGTTTCATCCTGTACATATATTTTCAGCGTCCGCTTCCCGCCCCGGCCGAAAAAATCGTGGGCGGTCACTTCGACAACGGTATTGACCGGGACCGCTTCGCCGGTGGTGAGGGCGCTTTGGAGGGGGCGGGGGGCCGACCTGTCTTCGTAGGCACGGGGGAAAAAAAGAAGCAGGTCCCCGACGGTCGTAACGGAGAGGCTGTGCAGGTCCGAAGCCGCCTTCGGGCCGATGCCTTTCAGTCTCCGGATATCTGTTTTCAGCTCCCGTACAAACATCAGTCCCCGCGAAGGTTAGAAGGGCAGGCCCGCTGCAAGGCCGATGATCAGCCTGAAGAGCACCCGGAGGATAAGAAACGAAATAATAAATATTGCCGAGAGAATACCGAGGATGGCGGAGTATTTCAGCGGCGTCCGCGGTTTTACAAGGCGGGAGAACCGGAACACTAAGGGCTGAATAATGGCATCGAGTGAATGCCAGCCCGGTGAATTGGCGTTCCTGCTGATGACGAGGCTGAAGAACCGGATCAGCATGACCGCGATATAGAAAAAAATGATAAAAGAGCCCGCCGACCACGCGGCTTTCACAAGGAGAGCGAGGATGATGCCGAAGGTAATTCTGCCGTAGGTTGCCAGGGTCAGAAAGATGTTTTCTACAATGACCAATGAAATAATGGCAACAATGGGTGAAAAATCGAACCGCCCGGTGTGCAGAAAGCGGAGCCCGCGGAACAGCGCCATGTAGGGTTCGGTTATCCTGTAGATAATGTCGTAGGCTTTTCCGAAGCTTCGGGGCTGAAACCAGCTTAAGAGAATACGGATAAATAAAATCAGCATGTAGACGGACAAAAGCGCGGCTAAAACTTGCATAATCGGTCGTATAATCATTACACTCTCCAAATATCTTCAACGAAAGAATTTTCTCTCAGTGCTTCAACTGTTTTCTCGTCGGGGGAAATACGGATCTGCGACGCGGCCTTGATAACGACCTCGTTTTCCGGTTCCGAATTCTGCACATGAAGGTACACCGGACACCCTCCGGGGTGCTGAAACAGGAGCGACCGGAACTGCAGCAGCGAATCTTCATCGGTGTAGGCCTTCGTAAGGCGGAGATGGATTTCCCCGGTCTCGTTCATCTGGATTTCCTCCGGCGGAATAATCTGTTCCGCGATTATTTTTACCCCGTTGTCGTTTTTCTGTACTTTCCCCCGCAGGGCGGTTACCGTTTCGGACTGCAGTTTGTAATGCTCCTTTTCGTAGGTATCGGGGAAAAACACGATTTCCACCGAACCGTTATAATCCTCGAACTGGGCGAAAGCCATCCGTTTGCCGTTTTTCGTCTGGATTTCTTTTATTGCTTTCAGAATTCCTATAAACTCGTAGGTTTTGTTTTCCTTGCACCGCTCGGGGTTCCCTAAATCGACAATGGTCGATTTTTCCCATATGTCCCGGTACTTGTCTAAGGGATGACCGGAAAAATACACCCCTAAATTGTCCTTTTCGAAGCGGAGGATCTCCATTTCAGGCCATTCCTCAATCTGTTCAAGTTCCATCTGGTCGAAGGCCTCTTCATCTCCCTCCTCGAAGAGAAAATTCTGTCCGTACTGCAGACTCTCTTTTTTTCCCGAGACGAAGGCCAGGACTTTGTCTAAATTATGAAAGAGGGCCGCCCGTCCGGCTTCGATAGAGTCGAAGGCCCCGGTCTGAATGAGGGATTCCAGCACTTTATGGTTTACCGCTTTTAAATCTATCCGTTCGAGAAAGTTGACAAAGGAGGAGTAGGGGCCGTTTTCCTCCCGTTCCCGCGTAATTTCCTCCACCGCTCCGGTGCCGACATTTTTTATCCCGATCAGGCCGTACACGATGCTGCCGTCGGCAACATTGAAGTTTCTTACCGAAAGATTAATGTCCGGGGGAAGGACGGTAATTCCCATCGACCTGGCTTCGCTGATGTATTCGGCAAGCTTGTCGGTATCGTTTATCTCGTTGGTAAGGTTGGCGGCCATGAATTCCACCGGATAATTGGCCTTCAAATAGGCGGTTTTATATGCCAGGACGCTGTACGCCGCCGCGTGGGATTTGTTGAAGCCGTATCCCGCGAAAGGTTCGAGGAGGGTGAAAATCTCTTCGGCCTTCTTTTTAGGGACTCCCTGCTTTTCGGCGCCTTCGAGATAGTCGACCTTCATTTTGGCCATGGCATCTTTTTTCTTCTTCCCCATTGCCCGCCGAAGAATGTCCGCCTGGCCTAAGGAGAATCCGGCGATTTTCCGGACAATCTCCATGACCTGTTCCTGATAGACAATAACCCCGTAGGTCTCCCGTAAAACGGCCTCGAGGCTGGGATGGGGATAGGTAATCGGCTTCCGCCCCCATTTTGAATCGACAAACTGGGGAATGTTTTCCATCGGTCCGGGACGGTACAGGGCGTTTAAGGCTATTAAATCTTCGATGCAGGTGGGTTTCGCCTGTTTCAAAATGCCCTGCATGCCGGAGCTCTCAAACTGGAAAATACACTTGCTCTTTCCCTCCCCTAAAAGGTCGAAGGTCGCCGTATCGTCGTCGGGAATGGCCTCGATGTCGAAATCGATGCCCCCGCTTCGGATGAGGGCGGCGGTGTTTTTTATCAGGGTGAGGGTTTTCAATCCTAAGAAATCCATCTTTACCAGTCCGCAGTCTTCCAAAAGCTCCATGGAAAACTGGGTGGAGATGGAGCCGGTTTTCGGGTCCCTGTAGAGGGGGACAAAGTCGGTAAGTTCGGTTTTTCCGATAACGATACCCGCCGCGTGGGTGGAGGCGTGCCGGTTAAGGCCTTCGAGTTTTTTTGCCGCCTCGATCAGCTCGGAGTACACTCCGCCGCGTTCCTTCTGCGCCTTGAATTTCGGTTCCATATTCAGGGCCTTCTCCAGGGTAATTTTCGGACCCGCGGGGATCATCTTTGCAATACTGTCCGACTCGGCATAGGGTATGTCCAGGACCCTTGCAACGTCGCGGATGACGTTTTTCGCCTTCAGTGTTCCGAAGGTGATAATCTGCCCCACCTTCTCGGTGCCGTATTTCTCGTTAACATAGTCGATTACCTCCTGCCTCCGTTCGAAGCAGAAGTCGATGTCGAAATCGGGCATGGAGACCCGTTCCGGGTTCAGAAACCGTTCAAAGAGGAGACCGTATTTCAGCGGGTCGATATCGGTTATCTGCAAAGCATAGGCAACGATGGACCCCGCGCCGGAACCCCTGCCTGGGCCGACGGGGATGCCGTGTTCCCGGGCGAAATGGATAAAGTCCCAGACAATTAAAAAATACCCGGTAAACCCCATGGAGGTGATAATGTCCAGCTCCAGACCGGCCCGCTGCCGGATTTCATCGGTGACATCGGGATACCGCTTCCGGAGCCCCTTCGCCGTAAGGTCCCGGAGATACTCCTCCAGGGAGGTAAAGGCAGGGGGTATTTCATAGTCCGGAAGGACCGGTTTCGAATCGGTTATTTCAAGGCGGCACTTTTCGGCAATTTCAACAGTACTCCGGCACGCTTCCGGTACTTCCGCGAAAAGCCGGTACATTTCCTCCCCGCTTTTGAGGTAAAACTGGTCGCTTTTGAATTTCAGCCGCTTCGGATCGTTTTTTTTCTTATTTGTATCGATGCATATGAGAATGTCCTGCGCGTTCGCGTCTTCCCGCTCGATGTAGTGAATATCATTCGCGCAGGTAAGGGGAATACCCGTCTGTTTCGAAAGTTGGATAAGTCCGCGGTTTGCCGTTTTCTGTTCGGGAATACCGTGGTCCTGCAGTTCCAGATAATAGTTACCCTTCCCGAATACCTCCTGAAACCATCCGGCGCGCTCGAGGGCTTTCTCCGTCTGTCCCTGCAGGAGCAGGCGGGGGATTTCTCCGGCAAGACACGCCGAAGTCGCTATCAGGCCTTCACAATATGTTTCAATACATTCGTCGTCGATCCTCGGTTTATAGTAAAACCCTTCGGTATAGCTTAAGGAGGAAAGCTTCATCAGGTTCCGGTCCCCCCGCCGGTCTTTCGCCAGCAGAATAAGGTGGCTGTACTTGTCCTCGGTGGTCGCGCCCGATTTAACGTGCCGGGACCCCGGGGCCACGTAAAATTCGCTGCCGATAAGGGGATGGATACCGGCTTTTATACACTCCCGGTAAAAATGCAGCACCCCGAACATGTTCCCGTGGTCGGTAACGGCAAGGTGCTTCATTCCCATGGAAGCGGCTTTTGCAACCAGCTTCGGAATGCTTGCCGCTCCGTCTAGAAGGGAGAAGTCGGTATGATTATGAATATGTACGAAATCTGTCATGAAGTGTTCCCAGTTTCCTATACTATATCAATCTTCCGTCAGCAGATCAATAAACCACTTTAAAATAATCGGCGCCCGCCGGCGCTGATATGTTTTCACTTCTTCCTCATATGAATCGAGTTTCTTTTCTAAGGCGCCTAAAATAGTGTCGAGCGTTTTTTCCTGCAGGGGCAGTTTTTTTCCGGTAATTTCGGCCTCGATTGATTTTTCCCGCAAGACCCCCCGCTGGATCCCGCCGAAACAGAAGCGGAAATCCTGGACCTGCCCCTTCTGCAGTTTCGCGAGACCGCAGAAAATGAAATTTTCCTTCGGGTCCATGGTCCTGTTTCTAATTTTTTTATACACCTGTACGTCCCAGGTTTCCACGGGGATCCGGACCCTGGTCAGCACCTCGCCGCCGCCGATGGTCAGGCGGTCCGTTTCATCGAAGAGCCGGGCAGGCTGGACCCATCGGGAGGAACCTGCTTTCCTGGCCTCGACGCGGACATCGAAGAGGGAGAGGACGGTAAAAGCGTCTAAGCGGCGTTCTTTTACGGCCAGGCCGCCGCCGATGGTCGCGAGGTTCCGGATGGTGTAGCTGCCGATCTGCTGCAGGGCGGAAACGAGGGCGCGGGGCAGAATTCCGCTGCCGATTCCGAGGACTTGATTGATGCTGCAGCCGGCGCCGACTTCCACGTATCGGTCGGTCCTGTTGATCCGCTTCATCTCTTCGATATTACCGATATAGATAATACTGTTCCCCGGGAGGGGCTCGAGAGGGGATGTCTTGATGACGGCGTATGTCCCGCCGGCGTGAATTTCCGCGGTGGGGTTTTTTTTGTAAATTTGCAGAAGCTGCTGCACCGTTTCCGGCATATACACTAACGGGGCGACGGTTTTATCTGCCATAGCTGCCCTCCCTCTTTAAGCGGGCCGCCGTAAAGACGCTGTTAATCAACGGTCCGGAAACATCGCACGAACAAGTATTTCCCCGCATAGCATCGATTATTTCGTCCTCCCGCGGATGAAGATTGTGAAGGAGAACGGCGTAAATTGTCAGCGCCTTGCTGGGAAGGCAGTATTCGCAGGGGTAGTATTTGTTGTGTTCGAAGGATTTCATGATGTCGGTGTAATCGGGAAGTTCCTTCAGTCCTTCAAATGTCAGCACGCTCTTCTCCTGCACGCCGAAAGCGGGTATGAGGCAGGAAGGCACCGCTTCGTCTTCCATGAGGACCGTACAGGAGCCGCACATGCCGGACCTGCAGGATATCTTTACCGACCGGACACCGAATGTGTCGTGAAGCAGCAGGGAGAGCTTCCGCTTCGGATTAACATCGCAGGAAACACGTTCGCCGTTTAACGTGAAATTTATCCTCACATTTCCTCCATCATATGCTGAATGGTATCGGGATACTGGGGGAGTTTGTCAAAATAGATGTTTGCTCCCTGGGACAGGGCGGACATAAACGCCGGCGGTATAAGAGAGTAGGGAAGCATTTCAACCCCGAAGGGCTGGTATTTTTTTCCCCCGGCAACAAACTCTATCCGGATATCAGCCTCCTCTAAAGAAACGTCGGCGGGAGTATAGACCCCGGTCTCCCGCGGATACCGGAGCCAGATGTCTTCCGCGGCGGCCCAGCGGACCGCGTGGAAAATACCGGCTTCCAGGACGGGTTCAATCAAATCGCTGTTCACGGCGGTCCCGCAGTAGACATACAGCCAAATTCCCCGTATTTCAATTTCGAGGGTAACCGTATTAAGCTCCACTTCCACAACGGCGCTGCCGTAGGACGACCCCTGAAACAGGGTGCCGCTTTGGGTTTCATCGTTCCACCTCAAAGATTTCGGAATTCGAACGGACCGTTTCACCTCGATGGGCAGCGGGGAGCGGAACCGTTTTTTATTCACCCCTTCACAGCACTTTGCCAAAAGGGGGGTGAGGATGGAAATGTTTCTCGAAAGGACCGACGGGCCCGAATCGATGCCGTGCTCCAGCCCGCTTCTGTCGATATGGACCGATTTCGGGGGAATGTCGAGGAGCTTTCCCACCATCCGTTTCCAGGTAAGGTCGATTGAATTGGTCCTCCCCACCGCGGATGTAACGATCGTTGCCTCCCGTTCGCCGTCTAAGCGGAGGGTGATGGAGGAATTGAGTTCCGCCTCCAGGAGGCCGGAAAATCCGCATCCCGCGCCCCCCGCGGCAATGCCGATGCCCCGGACGGGGGTATATTCCGACGGAAAACCTTCCCGCCGTTTTTTCATCATTTCGTACACACTGTATTTCCGCCGGTAATCCGAAGCGTCCATAATACCGTTTATCAGGCCGGGCATCTCCTCCCGGGAGGCGGTTTTCGAGATGATGTTTTCAATCCGCCATTCCCCCGGAGAGCGGCCGGCAATTTCAGCAATACGGTTCATGTCCGTTTCCATTGCCGTTTGGATGTGGGCGGCGCCGAAAAACGGGGTTGGGAATGCCGGGGGGGTGTTTGTCTTGATAAGGTTCACCCGTACCGACAAATTGGCGCAGGGATATTCAAACCAGACCGTATACAGGGAGCGGCGGAGAATTTCCCCGGAAAAAACCGGAAAGGCGCCGCAGTCGTAGTCGATACTGACGTCTAAGGCTTCCAGTGTGCCGGTTTTACCAATGGCCGATTTTACGCGGACTAAGGAGGAGTTTTTCGTGTGCCGGGTGTAGCTGAAAGGCTGCGGATAAACCATCATCCGGACCGGGCGCCGTGATTTATACGCGAGGAGGGCGGCAAAAACCGCGGTAATTGCCGGTCGCCATAATTTTCCCTCATACGCGGGCGGAAAGGCCAGAGGATGTATGATAATGCTGTTTTCAGGTATGTCGAACACACCGGCAATGGAAGTCCGTACCAGTGCCGGCCAGCTGGTGGTGGCATAGATGTGGAAAATTCCGTCCAGGTATTCGGCATACACCCCCTCGGGGTCCTGGGTTATCTGCCCCTGATAAAAAAAGCGGTAGCTGCTCTCGATGAGATGAAACGTTTTTTCGAAGGCCTTTTCCGGATTCCCCTTTGTAATTGTTTTCGAGTCTAGTATTTGGGCCGGTTCGTACCTGCCGATTGAAGGGAGCGCGGGTTCCTGCTGATAGGATATCAGCACCTGTTTCGAAACAGCTTCGAGACGTTCGGAGGAAGGGCAGGAGAGCAGCATCAGCGGCTGACCTTCGTATTCAATCCGCTTGTCCGCGAGAAGGGGGAGATTCTGTCCGAATATTTCTATACTGTTTTTCCCCGGAATGTCCTTCGTCCGGCAGAAGGTGAAATCGTCGGGAATGTTTGAGGGGAGCTGAATCGATTGTATTGTTCCCTTTGAAATCGGCGCGGGGACAATCGTCCCGTGGTGCATGTTTTCGGACGAGCAGTCGTGAATAAAGTGCCGGCGGTCTTTCATGTATCAGCTTTTCTACACATTCTTCCTGTGCTTTCTTCCAATTGTTCTAATCATCTGTATGATGTATGCTACTTCATCATCGGTCAACCCGTAATACAGGGGAATACTGAAACAGGTTTGGTATACCGACAGGGATACGGGAAAATCCTCAGGTTTCAGGCCGTAGGCTTTCCGGTAATAGCTCATCAGGTGGAGCGGACGGAAATGGAGGGAGACCCCGATGTTTGCCTCCGAAAGAAGGTGAAGGAACTCGTCCCGGTTTATTGTCAGCCTGTCCGGCCGTATCCGAAGAATGAACAGGTGCCAGGCATGGCTGTCCGTTTCTTCGGGAAGACGGAGATAGTTTTCTTCCCAAAGCCCCTCCAGGTATTTCCGGGCAATTTCCCTTCTCCGCTTTAAAAAGAGGTCTGCTTTTTTCATCTGCACCACGCCGATAGCGGCAAGGATATCGCTTAAATTATATTTATAGCCCGGAGCAATAACGTCGTACTCCCAGGATGATGTCTTCGCGTGATACCGGTCCCAGACACTGCGGTCGATTCCGTGGAGCCGCAGGACGCCGACGGCGCGGGCCAGGTCCTCCCTGTTGCTTACCACCATGCCCCCCTCGCCGGTGGTAATCGGTTTCGTGGCATAGAAGGAGAATACCCCGATGTCCCCCAGGGTGCCCGCCCATCCCAACGCATTTTTTACGGGAAACGCGTGGGCGGCATCTTCGATTATCGGTACGCCGAAGCGTTCCCGAAGGTCAAGCAGGGCCTCCATATCGCAGATCCTTCCGGCGATGTGTACCGGAATAATTCCCGTTACCCGGTTGTTCCGCTTCAGGGCGCGCTCGGTCAGTTCGGGATCGATATTGAAACTCTCCTCCCGAATGTCCACGAAGAGGGGATGGGCGTTTTCATACCGGACAATTTCGGCCGTCGAGGTAAAGGTGAAGGGGGTTGTAATGACATAATCGTTTTCCCGGATGCCCAGAGCTTTCACCGCGAGGTGAAGCCCGGCTGTGGCCGAGTTTACCGCCCGGGCAAAGCGGCATTCCAGTTTTCGCGTAAAGGCTTCCTCCAGTTCCTCCGCGGCCCTGCCGGTACTGACCCATCCGCAGCGGAGCACTTCCGCGACCGCGTGTTCCTCCTCTTCGGTAAAAAAAGGGCGGGCAAAGGGGATAAACTTAGAAGGCCGTTTCATTGCTGTCATACGGCACCGTCGGTATACGGCTGTGGATTATTTTCTTTAAGTAATTCCTGTTCCTGTACATGGCCCCGTCGGTTTCGGAAAAAAAGCAGACCGGCTCCAGTTCCGCGAGGATGCCTGGAATATCGAGCCCGCCGGCGCTCCCTTCCGGGAGGGTAAGGACCCGGGCGTGCGCGGTGGGTTCCGGTGTTTTCCCCGGGTCCCAGAGCTGTTCTATCATCTTCTCCCCCGGCCGCAGTCCGATATACCGTATCTCGATATCTTTCTCCGGTTCGAAACCGTAGAACTGAATCATCTGCCGGGCAAGGTCTTCGATCAGGACCGGATCTCCCATATCGAGAATATACAGTCCTCCCCCGGTCCCGACTCCTCCCGTTTGCAGCACCAGGGAGGCGGCTTCCGGGATGGTCATGAAAAACCGCTTTACACCGGGGTCCGTAATGGTAACCGGCCCTCCCTTTAAAATTTGTTTCTGAAAGAGGGGGGTAATGCTGCCCCTCGATCCAAGGACATTTCCGAAGCGGACCACCATACATTCGGTGCCGGCGCCGTTTGCACGTAAAATGATCTGTTCGGCAATCGATTTCGACGCGCCGTATACACTGACCGGGCTTACCGCCTTGTCGGTGGAAATAAAGACAAGCTTCGAGGTTTCCGAGTCCCCGCACGCTTCCGCGAGATGGAGGGTGCCGAAAACGTTGTTCTTCACCGCCTCAACCGGGTTTGCCTCCACTAAATGAACGTGTTTGTACGCCGCGCAGTGAAACACAACGTCCGCCCGGAGGCGCTGAAACAGAAAGCGGACAAATTCACGGTCCTGCAGGTCGCCGATAACCGGAACAATGGTCGCCTTGTCTCCGACGCCCTCTTCCTGCAGCAGGCGCAGCTCCCGGTCGATTTCGTAAATGCTGTTTTCACCGTGCCCGAAGAGATAGAGCCGTTCGGCGCCCCCGAAAAGGAGCTGCCGGGCAAGTTCGCTGCCGATGCTTCCGCCGGCGCCGGTAATGAGTACCCGCTTTCCCCGTAAGTATGCCAGGCTTTCCTTCAAGGGGATGGTTACCGGGGTGCGCCCGAGAAGGTCCTGCGGATCAATTTCCCTCGTCTGAATGAGATGCGGGTCTCCGTCGATTATCTGTGAAACACTCGGAATAATCCGGATTTTCGTAACATTCGCTTCCGTAAGGTATTCGTAAATCCGTTTGAGCTGATGTTTTTCCGCGGCGGGAACGGCAATCAGCCCTTCCCTCACCTGCAGTTTCTTATTGATGGCCGGAAAGTCCCGTATGGGCCCGAGAACGGGGATACCGTCGACGGCAGTGCCGATTTTCGCCGGGTTGTCGTCGATAAATGCCGCCACCTTCCCCAGAATGCCTTTGCCGCGGATTTCTTCCGCGATAGACCTGCCGGCGAAGCCTGCTCCGATAATGACAATATCCGGCTGCTTCATTTTTTCTCTTCCGCGCCTTCAAGGAGGTCGAAACCGAAATCGATACTGAAGGTATCGTCGTACAAATCGAGCCGGATTTTTGCCCGCTGTTTTCTCTTGTCCACCTTTACAATCCTGCCCTCTAAGCCCTTCATCGGTCCTTTGATAACACGAATTTTCTGATTTTCATCGAAATAGACGGTCGATTTCTCGACGATCTCTCCGTGGGAGATAAAATGGAGCAGCAATTCCCGGTCTATACCCCCTAAGGGTTCAATTTTCCGGTTTTCTTTTAAAAACCGGAAAAACCCGTTCACCTTCCGGAGGGTCCAGTACACTTCCGGCGGAATTTTTTCGGTTTCGAGGAAGAGATATCCCGGGAAAATGGGTGCCAGCTGTTCACGGGCCCGCCCCTGTTTCCGTATGGTGAGTTTTCTCCGCGGCCAGATAAATGTCGGTCTGTCGTCGGCAGCGCGGCAGTTTACATCGAGCATATATTCGGCAAGTTTCAGATATTTCCCCTCACTTTTGGTTTTTACCTGAATCGCATAGTAGTTCATTACCTGGAAAAATACCATGAAAGGGATTGGATTTTCAAGGTAAAAGGACTTATTGACAAGAAGCGTGTAGCGGATATAGTTACCCTATGCCTGACAAACAGCCGTTAGATATCGAAGCGGTAATCGAAGAACTTTCATCCGTCCTCGCGGGGGTAGATGACCCGGACCTCGTCCGGCGGTTTTTATACAGTATTTTGACGGAGTATGAGATCGAAGAAGTCGCTTCCCGGTGGGAGCTGGTAAAACTGATAGACCGGGGGATGAGCCAGCGGAAGATTGCCGACAGACTGGGTTTGAGTTTATGCAAGATTACACGGGGTTCGAAGGAGCTGAAAAAAGAAAACTCCGCCTTCAAACAGGTAATCGATAGGATTTAATCCGGGGTTGCGCGATTCCGGCACAACTACTATACTTATGTTAAGTAGTTACGCATGGATGGCACTGCATACGCGCCGATACATCTCCGTTCTTCCTTCTCCCTCCTCAAAGGCTGTCTTTCTCCGGAAGAGTGGTGCGGGCGCGCCGCCCGGGCGGGACATCCCGCGGCGGGCCTTACCGATATCAACAATTTTTACGGCGCCGTCCGGTTTATCAAAGCGGCCCGCCGGGCGGGAATAAAACCGATCATCGGTGTGGAAATAGAACGGGGCGGGGTCCCCCTGTTCACGGCGTTCTGTAAAAACAGAGAGGGTTTTGCCCTGGCGAACCGTCTTCTGACGCGCCTCTTCCATGATGTTCCGCCCGGCAGCGGACAGCCGGGTTTCGACCCCCTCGCCATGCTGGCGGAAGAAGGCTGGGAGGGGCTGTTTTTGGCCGTCCGCGGCAGGGATGCCGCCGAGCGGCTGCTTGGAAGCGGCCGGCGGGACCTCTTCGCGCTCCTGGCATGGGGAGGGCCCGCGCGGCCGGTCCTTGCCTGGGCGGGAGAACTGGGGCTGCCCTGTGCCGCGGTAAATACCGCCGTCTATGTGGAAGAGAAGGACCGGGAGCTGTACCGGCTGCTCCGGGGAGTGGATGAAAACGTCACCGTCGACGCTCTGCCCCCGGCCGAATCCCTGGCCCCCCGGCACAGGGCCGTGTCGGCGGAAGAAATGGGGCGCTTTTTCTCGGCGGCCCCCGAGGCGCTGGCAAACAGTACGCGGATTGTCCGGGAATGCAGCGGCGACCTCCTGCCGAAGCGGTACGTGTTTCCCCGTTTCCGGGGGATGACGCCGGAGGAGGAATTTGCCCGGCTGGCTGCCCTGTGCCGGGCCGGCATTCCCCGCAGGTACGGGCGCGGAAGCACATCGCGGCGGACGGCGGGCGGACAGGGGCCGGCCGAAACCGGGGAGGTCGAAAAAAGGCTGGCCCGCGAACTCTCCGTCATCCGCCGGAAGGGGTTTGCCGGCTATTTTCTCGTGGTCCACGACATCGTGTCCCGCTGCCCCCGCACCTGCGGCAGGGGCAGCTCCGCGGCGAGTATCGTCTCCTACCTCTTAGGCATTACCCATGTGGACCCGCTGGCGTACAATCTTTTTTTCGAACGGTTTCTCAATATGGGCAGGAAGGACCCGCCGGACATCGATGTAGACTTCCCCTGGGACGAGCGGGAAACAGCGCTGGCCTATGTGTTTGAAACCTATCGGGGAAGGGCGGGGATGGTGGCGGACCATGTTACCTTCGGGCCCCGGTCCTGCGTCCGGGAGCCCGCGAAGGCGTTCGGTCTGAAGGAGGAGGAGATTGAACAACTTCTCGAGTCTCTCAGGTTCGACGGGGAGTCGCGGGTCCCTCCGTATCTGCTGGCCGCCGCCCGCCGCGTGCGGGGGATGCCCCGGCACATCGGCACCCATCCCGGCGGAGTGGTCATTACACCGGAGGCAATAACCGGTTACACCCACCTGCAGCCCGCCCCCGCGGGGTTTCCCGTCATTGCCTGGGAGAAGGACGCCGCCGAGGACGCGGGGCTGGTAAAAATCGACATTCTCGGCAACCGCTCCCTCGGGGTGCTTCGGGACAGTATCGAGCTGGTCAATTCCCGGCACAAACGGGGCATCACCTGGGAAAATTTCCAGCCCCTCGGCGACGGGGAAACCAGGGCCCTTATTGAACAGGGGGACACCCTCGGCGTTTTTTACGTCGAATCGCCGGCAACCCGTCAGCTGCTGAAAAAGATGGGCCGGGGAGACTTCGAGCACCTCGTTATCGCGAGCTCCATCATCCGCCCGGCGGCAAACCGGTACATCCGGCTCTTTGTTTCCCGGCTGAAGGGCGGCCCCCGCGATCCGCTTCATCCCGGGATCGACGAACTGCTCCGGGAAACGAAGGGGATTATGGTGTATCAGGAAGATGTCGCGCGGGTGGCAATTGCCGCCGCCGGGTTCAATCCGGCGGAAGCCGACGGACTGCGGAAGGTATTGTCGAAAAAAGACCGGGGAACGCGCCTGCCGGCATACCGGGAACGGTTTTTCCGCGGCGCCGAAGCGAAGGGCCTGCCGCGGGAGGTTGCGGAGCGGCTCTGGGAAATGGTCCTTTCCTTCGACGGGTATTCCTTCTGCAAAGCCCACAGCGCTTCCTATGCCATGGTTTCCTACCGCTGCGCCTGGATGAAACGGTATTATCCTCTGGAATTTCTCACCTCGGTAGTGAACAACGGCGGCGGCTTTTACTCGAGGCAGGTGTATGTCAACGAAATCCGGAGAAGGGGGTTTCCGCTCCTCGGTCCGGATGTCAACGCGAGCGGCTGGAAACATCGGGTGGAGGGGGATGCCTTCCGTTTCGGTTTCCGGCAGCTGCGGGACCTTCCCGCGCCGTTTCTCGGCAAACTGACGGCGGAACGGGAGCGGGGCGGCCCGTTTACCGATTTTTTCGACCTTCTCAAGCGGACGGACCCTTCGTACGCGGAAGCGCGGGTGCTGATCAAAAGCGGCGCCCTCGATTCGGTCTCCTCCGGCATGACCCGGCCCGAATTGTTCTGGGCCTATTTTCACCGGGACCGGGAAAACGCTCTTTTCAGTCTGCCGCCGGTGCCGCCGTTTATCGGTGACTACACTCCGGAACGGAAAATTTGCGACGAAACCGAAACCCTCGGCCTGATGGTTTCCTGCCATCCCCTGACGATTTTCAGGGCACAGGCCGGCGCCGTTTCGAAACGGCTGGGCCGAAACGGCGCCGGCGGGCCCTGGATCAACAGTACAAAAATAACCGAGCACGTCGGAATGAACGTGCGCATCGCGGGAATTCTCATTAGCGGGAAGGAGGTGAAAACAGCGAAAAAGCGGCACATGGGGTTTTTTAGTTTTGAAGATCCTTTCGGGGTGTTTGAAACGGTTTTATTTCCCCCGGCCTACACAAAACTGCTCCGGATACTCGACTTCGGCCGGGCTTTTTTCGTGTCCGGAAGGGTTGACGCCGAATTTGACACCCCGATTATCGAAATACAAGGGCTGTTCCCCCTGGCGGGGAATAGAATACCGGCGGATAAAGATACCGCGTAAATGTACCGATAGTATATACGTGGAACTTTTAATACTGCACTCGGACGCGGAGAACAGCCGTTTAGGTCCCCTGTGGGAATTATTACAGGAGGTCCGTGTTTCATATACCGATTGTCCGGTCAGGTCCGATACAGATTTTGACGCCTCCGTGCTGGGTACGGGAACAAAACATCCCACCCATATCATCTGCGTACCTTCAAAAGAACACCCGCATGCCTGGTGGACCTATTACGCCCTGGGATATGCCGAAGGGGCAGGAAATCCGCGGCGGCTGTGTTTCCTCTTCGACCCCCTGGTAATCGGCGGAAATGGGGAAACTGGGCCCGCGTCCGCCGCCGTATACGGTCACGATCGTTGTTTTCCCGCCGCCGCGGCGGAAAGCATGGAGGAACTCCGGGCCTATCTCGAGCGGGAAATCGAGAAACAATCGGCGGCGACGCGGCAAGAAGCCGCGAAACAGGAATTGTTCGAATCGGGGCTGGCCCTCAGTACCGGTTCATTTGCCGAACGCGTGGGCAATGGAGACGCGAAGTCGGTACGGCTCTTTTTAGAAGCGGGGTTTTCACCGGACAGTGTAACGGAAAAGGGGGTCCCCATGCTGAATTGGGCCGTCCGGAATGAACAGCGTGAGGTTTTTACCCTTCTCCTTTCCGCCGGGGCCGATATCGACGGTGAAAGCGGGGACAACGGAAACACGCCTATTATGGAAGCGGCGGTAAACAGGGACGAAAAAACCATCAAGGAGCTGCTCAGCGGAGGCTGCGACATCGATATTCAAAATAAAAACAGGCAGACGGCCCTTATTATTGCCGTAGCAAACGGTTATACTGAAATTGCCGAAGACCTGATAGTACATAATGCTGATATTTCCCCGAAGGACAGTCTGGGAATGACGGCGAGAAAATACGCGGAGCTGTTTCACCATACACAGATAATGACCCTCCTCGATCCGGAACTCGCCTCGTAAAATACCACTATTTTGCTTGACATCCGGCGCGGGAACAGATAACTTCCCAAGTATGGGGAACAAATCAAAAATTGTAATTTATCATCTCTACAGAAACGACGATTCCTCTCTCTTTCTTTATCCTTTTGAGGAAGACGACAAACTTGTGGACACCCTCGCGGAAGCCGAAGTAGTGGGAAAATACGGAAGGGAGCCCCGGGTTGAGGCCATGACAATGTTCAGGAACGAACTGTACCGGATTGTTGAAGAAAAAGTAAACAGCTGGATTTCCGAGGTCCGTTTTCTGCCGAAATTTCTTATTTCGGCGGGTATTTTTCTGGCCGCGTATTTTATATTGGCATTTGTTGTACGGGACCCCCTGCCGGTAATCGATGAGCTGGCAATCGGTCTTGGAATTTCCATCGGCGCCTTTTTTCTTTTAGGAAGGAGGGACCGCCGGTCGGACATGTCACTGAAGAAACGGGTCAGTCTCCGTTCCGCGGTAGACAAGATCCATTTTCAAGCGGACACGTTTGTACGGGAAGTGGAAGATGCCCTGCAGCAGTCGGAGGCAAAATCCCGGGACGATATTGTCGAGAGCATGTTCGATCCTTTGAAATATCCCTTAACACCCGATGAAAAAAAAGACGCTGAATATCTGACAAAGTATTTGAGAAAACAGTTCAGTTCGAGGGACCTGAAGCGGAAGGAAAAAATTATCTCGCGCATCGCGAAGGCGAAACGGGGAGGGAAGCATACGAACCTTGTCCCTTCATTCGGCGACGGGAAAAAGACCGACCTCCCCCTCTTTGCCGTCTATACCAGAATTAAGCGGAGTTTCGAACCGGTAGATTCAAAGTAGACGTCCCGCCTCGTAGACTGCCTGCCGTACTTATTCGATTTGCTGAATCGATTCCATCTCTTTCTGCAGGACAACGGCCCTCTGGGCGGTACGCTTCATTTCCGCGGCGGGCTGAAAATCGGGGTCCAGTTCCAGCACCATGTTCCAGTTGTCAATTGCCTCCTGCAGGCGCCCTTCCGCGTAGGCTTCCAGCCCGGCGGTGTAGTACTCGTCAATAAGGGCCTGCCGCTCGGCCCGGCCGCGGTCCCCCAGTTTCAGCTCCGCCTGTATGCTGAAATGGTCCGCGGAATTGGAAGAAGTGGTTAAATCGAGGGTGTAATTGACGACAAAACGGATTTTCCGCAGATTGAGCGTGCTCCCTACTGAGATTTTCGGATTTCCGCCCCTGTATTTAAAGCCGGTCTGCACTGAAAAAAAGCCGGTAAAGGCAATATCCGCCCCCCCGGCAATACTCCATCTTTCAGCGGGAAACAGGCCGGGATTGAAACTGAAGGGAAGCGTAAAATCGAAGGAAACCGTTACCGGACGCAGGGGGGAATAGGCGATGCCGAAGGTTGCTTCCGTTGGAAGAGGCTCTTCCAAAACGAAGGGCCCCAAATTTTTTACAACCGCGCCGACGGAAAAATTTTTCGACCTCGAAGAATAAAACTTCAGAAAATTAAATCTGGTAAGGACCCCGAAATCCCCCATAATACCCAAGGCCGACTGCTCGGGATGTATTGCCTCCGGAATGTTCCGGTACGCGACTTTAATATTTGCCCCTAGTGCCAGACCGTAAAAGTAATAGCTCGAAAAGAAATTGTAGGAGATGTTCATCGTTGCAATGGACTCGGAGTAATACCCTTTGGAAACCCGTTCCCCCCAGGTGTCGTATTCGGTAAAGGGAACATACAAGAACTTGCCGCCGAAACCGATTCCAAGATCGTCGAACCGGATGGTGTAAACAACACCCTCCATGTTTGAATCGGCTATCCAGTTGTTGTGGCTGAAGGCCAGTTCGGTCTGTTCCAAAAGGGAACTGGCGGAGGGGTTTGCTTCGAGAAATCCCGCGTCATTGGCAACGGCGGTAAATGCCGTCCCCATGCCTTCGTATCTGCCGCCGATGGGAATAAGAAGTGTCGGGAAAACGGTCAGTCCGACATTCGGATCAAGCTGTTCATCCTCCGGGGCGATAGTGCCGTAAAAGGTTGAAAAATCGGCGTAAACGGCGCCGGCGGCGAGAAAAAGTATCGCTGTAACGAAAAAAACGGCCCTCATATCTACTAATATACAATGGAATTATCGGTTTTTCTACATTGAAATGTAATTATTTAGCAGGTAATTAGTTAGAGTAATGTGTCTTCTCAGATAAGCAGACATTTATGCCGATAATGTGATACATTGAAGTAGAGGCGACTGGTGTGGTTTCGACCGCGAAAAAAACTCATTTTTTTCTCATTGTAGCGGTACTGTTCTGTATTAGTGTGTCCGTTTTTGCCGGAGGGACCCGGGAAGATCCTCTTACAGCCGCGCGGCAGCTTATCGAAGAGAAACAGTATAACGATGCCATTGTCATCCTTTCCGAAATTATGCAGACCGATCCGCGCCGCTTTGACGAAGCTCAGAAGCTCGTACAGGAAATCCATCAAGCCCGGAACCAATATAACGAAAAGTATTCCGAACTCATCGACATTTATAAGCAGGATGATCTCGATTTAGAGCAGGCCTACGAAATATTCGCGGAACTCGAAGAAATGGACAAATCCCCGAACAGGAGCACCGTCGAGGCATTTGAGCGGGCAAAAGCGACCGCGGTGTTTGTATACAACAAGAAGCAGTTTGAGAATATTATGGCGGACGCCCTCGCGCTGCTGAAGGCGGGGGAGTATTGGCAGGGAGCTGCTGCCTATCTCGAGGGGTTTGATCTGTATCGGGAGCAGTTTGAAGAGCAGGAGTACGGAAACATGGTGAACAACGCGGTCACGGGCGCGAGGGAACGCCTGGCTGAAGCGGCGCGCGCCTTCGAAAGCACCGAGGATGATATTACTGCGTTTTTTACCCGGGCGGCGGACCTGTTGTCCCGGGACGATATTGACCGGTTCCGTACGGAGTTTTCAGACTACGCGGAGAGGGTCCGTGCAATAGCGGAACAGCGGAAAACCGCCTTTTCACAGGCGCTGTTTTTACAGGAACAGGGCACGGAACTGCGAAACCGCTACGATGAAGAGGTATTTCATATCTCGTATCTGTACCTGCTTACAATGGGCCGGCAGGAGACGGATGAAACCGAGGGGATTATCGGCGCGGTTGACCTTTTTTACTCGGAATATTTGGACCGCGTAAGCGGGGACCTTGGTACTGTAGTTGCCGAAAAACTGAGCCTCGGAAAGGCCGATTTTGCCGGCGGGCGGTTCGAAGAGGCGGGGGAGGTCCTTCGGCAGGCGAAAGCCTACGGGGAAATGCTTTTGGAAAATTACCGGCTCTGGGAAACAAGGATGTATGTCGACGGGGACTACAATGTATCGGAAGAAGCGTATTCAATTGCCTTTGAACGGCTGCCGGATTTTGTTCTTCAGCAGACCCGCGGCCGGATTATCGATACCTATATTGAAATTACCGACGAGGTGCAAGTGCTTGAAGAAATTGACCGCGGTGTCGGCGGGCTTTCGGAACTCGAGCAGGCGGAAGAGGCGCGGCGGGAGCTCCTCGCGGCCGGGGACGTACTGCGGGGAGAGCTCGATATGTGGATGGAAGCGGAAGAACGGACCGGAACCATCGAAAGCACAATCGGCGGTGATTACAGCCCCGCGGCCGGAGAGGCCGAGAGTATGAAGAACATACTGACCGCGTACCTCCGGGGGGCGGTGGAAACGGAACGGAAAACGGTTGTCCGGATGGCGGAAATCAGGTACGCTCCCCTCATTTCACGGTATGAGGAAAATGCAGCGTCGTCGGAAAACGGGACGCGGCTGCTGAGGGGATATGAAGAAACCATCGGCGAAGGGGAAGCTGTCGTTACGCTGAAAGACCCCGAAGGGGCAAAAGAGCGGTTCGATTCCGTTCTGAGCAATTTAGATGCCCTGTCTGCCGATTTCAGCGGGGTGGTCTCGTTTCTCCGGGAGCAGGATGAATATATCCGGGAAGGTGAAGATGTGCGGGATGAAATAGCCTTAGGGAATGAGTACATCCGCCGAATAACGGAGCTTGAAAACCGGACCGCGGACCTCGCGGGCGAAGCACAGGAGCAGGTCCTGCTTGCGGCGAGGTATGAGGAGGAGGGATATTACCGGATAAACCAGGCCCGAGTCGAGCTTCAGCGGGAAAATTTCGAGGAAGCCAGGGAGCAGCTGCGGTTTGCCGGTGAGCGTTTTGATATGTCTCTCGCGGTGCAGATCGATCCGGAACTGCGGGAGGAGCGGGACACCCTCATAGCAAATCTAAACGAAGAAATAATCACTACGCAGAACAATGTTATTGTTGCCGAGGTACGGGAGCTCATCGAGACGGCGAAAAATTATTATACCCAGGAGCAGTACGACCGTGCCGAGCGGGACCTGCTGCGGGCCCAGTCCCGATGGGCCATTACCCATGTCGACAGCAAGCCTGAAATCGACTACTGGCTGCAGATAGTGCGGGTGGCCCTCTATGTGCAGTCGGGAAGAAAAATAGAGGAGACGGACCCCCTCTTTGCCGAGATGAGCCAGTTATTAAACCTCGCGAGGGAAAATTATCTCGAAGGGAAACGCCTTGCCGAGGGCGGGCGCCGGGATGAAGCGGTCGATTATTTTGATAAGGCGGAAAAAAACATTTTATATGTAAAAATTCCCTTTCCTCTGAACCAGGAGGCCAGTGTTTTAAGTCTCCGCATTCTTCAGTACAAAAACCCCGGGGAATTTGACGATTTGTTCCGCAAAAAGTTCAACGAGGCCCTGGATGAAATAAATACAAATCCGCAGCAGGCCTATATCGATTTACAGGACTTAGAGGCAATCCGCCAGAATTATCCGGGGATACAAAACGCGATTTATCAAACGGAAATAAAACTGGGAATGCGGATCCCCCCGCCGGACCCGGAAAAACAGCGGCAGTCGGACCAGCTGTATGCCCGGGCCCTTCAAATTGTTCAAGGCGGTGTACGGGCCCAGTACCCCATCGCGCTCGAATATTTGAACCAGGCCCTGAAACTGACGCCGGAGAGTCAGCGGGTAACGACCCTCCTGGACAGGGTGGAGGCGGACCTGGGAGGGCGGACTACAACGGTGTTGTCAAACGAGGCGCAGCAGCAATACCGGCTTGCCGAGGAAAAGTATATCGAAGGTAATTATTATGAGGCTTTGCGGATTGTCAATAATTTGTTAAAAAATGAACAGAGCAGCCAATATCCGCCGTTACTGGAGTTGAAGAGGAGAATCGAATCAAAAATATAGCAGCCGCGGCATCAGCCTTCCTTCTTCTATGCCTCGTTCTTTTTCCGGCCGCCGGGCAGGATTTATACTGGGAAAAGCCCGAAGTCCTTGTCGGAGACGGAGCGCGGTTCCCGACAGCGGTGAACGGCGGCGGCGTTTCGGCGATTGTATGGCAGGAAATTACCTATACCGATGAGGAGAGGGGCACCGTCCAGGTATATCTGCTCAGCAGACGGGGCACCCGGGACTGGGGAGAACCGGCGCCGGTCGGGGAACCCTACGGCTTTACCGGAAAGGAATCGCCCGTGTTTTCGGCCTGTGTTACAAACCGCGGACATATTTTTATCGCCGTACGGAACGAACGAGAAAGTATCGATGTCTACCGCTCCACCGACGGGGGAGGAAATTTTACGCGGACGGGAAGTGTTTTTTCCTTTTCCACAACAGTCGCGCCGAGGATCTTTGCAAAAGCCGACGGAGGACTGGTTCTTTTTGTAATTCGGGAAACGGTCACGGTCGAGCTGGGGGACACGCTGGAAATATACTATACAATCTCCGAAAACGGAGAAGAATGGTCGGAGGTCCAAGCACTGGCGCGGGGGGCGGAACAAAAGCTGAACTTTCTCCCGTATCACACCTCCCACAAAGGCAGAGAGTACGTGGCCTTTCAGGTCCTGGAAACCGGGGAACGGCCGAGTTACCAGGTATACCTGACCATCAGTGATGACGGCGGCAGGACCTTCGGTAATCCCGTGCTGCTTACCGGGTTTCCGGAACTGCTGGAGGGGGAGGAACGGGACCCGCAGTTTTTTGACAACCAGCGGCCGTTTCTGCTCGGTTTAAACGGAAACCTCGCCATGGTATGGGAGCGTCGTTTCGGCGGTACAAACCCTCAAATTTACTACATGGAAATCGGCCCCGGCGGCAGGACAATCGGCGTCCCGGAAGCGGTCACCACCGGAATGAGGAGCTGTCATTTCCCCCGGATGTTTTCCGCCGGCGGCAGGACCTATGTTACCTGGTTCGACGACCGGGTCGGTAATGAGCATATCATCCTCGCTTACAGAGACGGCGTATTTTGGCGGGACCGGGACATAACGGGGATAAACGGCATTTCAACCTTCGCGAGGACCATTATCGAAGACGGAAAGCCCTTCATCATTTGGGAGAACCTTCTCGGCAGCACGTCCCGCCTGGTCTATCTTGCCCCGGACGAAACCGTCCCGGCCCCTGTTCCGGCCGCCCAAAATTTCATCCCCGGCGGGCGCTTTCGTCAGGACCGGTACGCGGTTAGGTGGTCTCTGCCTGAAGACAGTTCCGGCATAGCCGGTTTTGCCTACTCCTGGGACAGAAATCCGGAAGGGTCCCCGCCGAAGCGGATAATGACGCTGCAGCGGGACCGGGAGGCGGCCTACACTGCCGACGAAGACGGCATGTGGTATTTTCACGTTTCGGCGAACGACTACGCGGGGAACTGGTCGAAACCCGGCAGGCTCTCATTTTACCGGGACACCACTCCACCCGAGAGGGTAACGATTGCCGAACCGGAGTATGATGAACAGGGCTTCCTCGTTTCAAATACCTTTACCATGGAGTGGGAGCCGTCTAAGGACGAGGACTACATAGCGGGCTACAGCTATAATCTGCAGTACTTAGGCGGATACAACCTGGAAGAACTGAATATAACCCCGCCCCCTCCCCGGGTCATGACGACGGATACCGAAGTGTATTTCAGAAACCGGGACAACGGATTGTGGGCCTTTTCGGCGCGGGCCGTCGATACGGTGGGAAACGCCGGTGAGCCGGTTTCCATCGTGTTCAACATGAACAAATATATTCCCGAAACCTACATTACCGCCGTCGACGCGGAGCGGGACGCCCTCGGCAGGGTAACGCTGACAATTTTCGGACGGGGATTTTCCGTCGGCGGTTTGGTGTCGAAGGTCATTCTCGACCGGGACGGTGAGGGGCCCTTCGATTACGAATATCAGCTCGATTTTGACGCCTACGACGTGGTAAACGACCGTCAGATTGACGGACCGGTTATCGAGGATGTGGATGAGGGAAGATACCGTATAGGACTGCTGCATCCGGAGCGCGGGCTCTATTTTACAAGGCCGTATATAGATCTGGAATCGACCGGCGCGGTCAAATTCGGCGACTTTACCGCCCTGCCCGAACGGCAGTGGCAGCCGGTGCGGGAAACGCTGGTTACACTTTCCGCCAATTCCTTCCTGTTGTATCTGCTGCTGCTGCTGCTCGCGGCGGGGCTTATTTTTTCCACCCTGAAGATCTCGGCGGTGGTAAAAGAGGGGAAGAAACTGGAAATGGAAGTCCGAGCGCTTATTACGCAGCGGGGCTTGACTGAACAACAAAAGAAAGAGAGGTTACAGGAAATGAAAAAACGGGGAATGGGCCTTCGGATAAAATTTACTCTCTTCATTACGCTGCTGATTATCGTCGTTGTTCTGGTGGTGGCAAGCGCCCTCGCGTACATCTCAATCAATACCCAGCGGGACAATCTGGCTATGGGACTTCGGAAACAGACGGAGGTGCTGCTGGAAAGTCTTACTTCCTCGGCACGGTCCTATCTGCCCGCGAAAAACACCCTCGAACTCGGCTTGATTCCGGAGCAGCGTTTCGCGATGGAGGACTCCCTCTTCGCGACCATTACCGGCGGCGGAGAAAACGATCCGGACCGGTATAATTACGTGTGGGCCTCGGATGATGAGAATATTCGGAGGAAGATCGATACGGACACCCTTTCCATTGGGGTTTCGAGGATCGAAGACGAGGTAACACCGAAAGCACGGGAACTGCAGGAACGGCTTAACCGGGAGGCCCGGGAAACCCTGGGAGACATTACCGAGCAGCTCGATATATTAGGGGAGCAGGCCCGGGCAATTGCCTTAAGCGAAGAGGCCGGAGCGGAGGAACAGCTGTCCCGGTATCAGCGGGAAATACGGGATTTGGAACAGCAGGTAAATATTACCTTGAAGGAGCTCGGCGATGTTATCGGCAGCGTTCCCGAATTTTCCATTGAAAATTTGGAAGAAGCGGAGCGGGAATACGTTTTCTACCGTCCCGTTGTGTACAGGACAGTGGGACAGGACACTTACTACAAGGGACTGGTCCGCCTCGCCGTTTCCACCGACCGGATTGTTGCCGAAATAAACGAATCGGTCCGCGGGCTGGTCCTCATTATCGCGATCATTGCCGTTATTTCGATCGGAATCGGGGTCGTCGGCGCGGTCATTTTTGCCTCGATCTTGATTATCCCGATAAAACGGCTGGTGGCCGGGGTCGAGGTAATTCGAGACACCGAGGACAAATCAAAGCTGCAGGACCATAAAATTGCGATTAAATCGAAGGACGAAATATCGACCTTGGCCGACACGGTCAACCAAATGACAACGGGGCTGGTAAAAGCGGCGGCGGCGAACAAGGAACTGCTGATTGGAAAAGACGTGCAGAAGATGTTCATTCCTTTGGAAGAAAAGCCCGACGGGGGCAAACGCTCAACGGGGAAGGAAACAAATGAACGTATCTCCTTTTTCGGGTATTATGTAGGCGCGAAGGGTGTGTCCGGAGACTACTTCGACTACCGGAAGCTGGATGACAAGCATTACGCGATTATCAAATGTGATGTTGCCGGCAAGGGTGTTCCCGCGTCGCTGATTATGGTGGAAGTCGCGACCATTTTCTTAAGTTATTTTAAAAACTGGAACATCAGCAAGAACGGCATCAATTTAAGCGAACTGGTCTACAGCATGAACGACCTTTTAGAAGAACGGGGATTCAAGGGACGTTTTGCCGCGCTGATTGTCATTATTGTCAATACGGAAACCGGCGAATCCTATATGTGCAATGCCGGTGACAATATCGTACATATTTACGACCAGGCATCGAGCCGGATGTATCAGAAATTACTGCCGGAAGCGCCCGCCGCGGGGGTTTTCCCGTCGATGATTGTGGAAATGAAAGACGGCTTCCCGCAAATAGCCCATCAGCTGGACCGGGGGGACACAATGTTCATGTTTACAGACGGTATTGAAGAGGGCCAGCGTAAATTCAGAAACGAGACGTTTCAGCTTATTACCTGTAACGAACCGGGTATCGGGGAAAACGAGATGCACGGAAACCACGCGAAGGGAAGCGAGTTCGAAGAACTCGGCATTCCGCGGATCGACGATATTATTACCGCCGTGTATCGGCGGGGAAACTACTCTTTAAAAAAATATCACAACCCGATACCGGATGAAAAGCTGACTTTTGATTTTTCATCCTGTGAAGAGACGGTAGAAAACGCGGTCCTGGCAATGGTCGCGGTTGAAAAGATATTTCGTATTTATCCGGACCCTTCGGCAACGGCGGAGGACAAGGTCGTTGTCGACAAAGTCATTGATACCTTCTTACAAGAGCATTTTGAACAGTATCAGCTCTATTTTAGCCATCCGCGGGAAAGTGACGATGAGGACCAAGTCGTTTTTACCCATCTGAAGGAAGATGAACAGTACGATGACTTGACGGTGCTTGGGGTGCGGAAGCTCTAATGGCGGCAGGCCAGGAGTTTTTTTGCGAGAAATGCGGCGCGGCTGTTCCCGGAAACGCGGAAAAATGTCCGAACTGCGGCAGGGTTTTTTACTCGGTCCGCTGTCCGAGCTGCGGTTTTACCGGAAACGCGGACCTCTTCGTTTCGGGTTGTCCGCTCTGCGGGTATCGGATCGGCGGAGGTGAAGCGCCGCCGCCTGTTCGAAAAGGGCAAAAACAGCGGAGGTGGCTGTTTCGGATTTTTACGGTCCTCCTTGCCGCGGCGATTGTGTATTTTATTATTACCTATCTTCGCCTGTAGAGAGAGGGAGCTCATTCATCATTCAAAGAGGTGTTTTATTTCCTTTTTGTAGAGCTCCTCGACAACATTCCGTTTTATCTTCATGGAACGGGTCATTTCCTTTCCAACTTCAAAGGGCTTCGGCAGTAAAATAAACTTAAAAATCCGCTCAAAACTCTTGAATCCGGTTTTCGAATTGATAAGGTTCTGGACTTCCGTATTCACTAAGTTCTGGATTTGCGGATTTGTGCACAGTTCTTCCCAGTCGACGTACTGAATGTTATATTCCTGGGCGGTCGCTTCCAGTTTTTCCTGGTTCGGATTAATCAGCGCCGCGAGGTATTTCTTGTCCTGTCCGATGACCATGACCTGGTCGATAAAATCGGACTGCTTCAATTTATCTTCGATGGGGGTCGGTTCGACATTTTCGCCTCCCATCAGCACGATTGTTTCCTTCTCCCTGCCGATAATGGTGAACTCTCCGGTATGGGTAAACATTGCGATGTCGCCGGTATTGAGCCAGCCGTCTTTCAAGACCTCATCCGTCGCATCGGGGCGTTTGTAATACCCCTTCATGACCTGGTCGCTTTTTACCCAGAGGACCCCTTTCTTCCCGGGGCCGACGTCATTGTTCTGTTCGTTTACGAGACGGTATTCAATGTCTTTCAGCAGCGGTCCGACGGTCCCCGAAACCGGTTTTTTCTGCTTTCGCACCGACAGGATAGGGGCGGTTTCGGTCAGTCCGTACCCTTCCAGCAGAAGGATCCCCGCGGCTTGGAAAAATTTATCGACATAATCGGGGAGCGCTCCGCCTCCGGAAATACCGGCGATAAACTCTCCCCCCAGGCGGGCCTTTAATTTTTTAAACACCAGGGCGTTTCCCAGCAGTTTCAACGGGACTAAGAGAATAAGGGGGATGATGCTTACAAGAGCATCGAGTACACGGGACCGTTTTTTAAACTGCGGTGCCCGGCCGAGGAGAAGGTTTTTTAAACGGGCAAAGGCCTCTCCAACCCCTACAAAAAAGTAGAAGAGGCTTTTTTTAATGCCGCCCTCGTTGTTGACATTCCGGTACACGGCGCTTCGAACACCTTCCCAAATCCTTGGAACGGAGGCCATCCACTGAGGCTTCATTTTTCCCATGTCCTCGAGCATAATTTTTCCGATGGGCTTCGAGTATGCAATTGAAGCGGCCCGGTTAAAGACAACGTATTCCACCGCGCGTTCAAAGGAATGCCAAATCGGCAGGACACTGATGAAAATATGTCCGGGAAGAACGTCGATATGTTCGTAAATTCGTTCAACCTGGAAAATAAAGTTGGTATGGGTAAGCATTACACCTTTCGGCTCGCCGGTTGTGCCGGATGTGTAGATAAGGGTCGCTGTTTCGTCGCCGCGGCCCTTTGCTACTTCGGCATCGAAAAAGCCTTCATTTTCGGCGTACAGCTGTTCGCCCCGTTGTAACAGTTCCGAGAAGGTATATACCTCGATGTTTCTGTCGGTCGGAAGGGAGACATCTTTTTTCCCGTCGTCGTAGAGGATAATTGTTTCTACAAGGGGAATGCTTGCAATTTTCGAAATAATTTTTTCCGCCTGGACGGCGTTTTCAGCGAAGGTAATCCGGCAGTCCGCGTGAGCGAGAATAAACGATATTTCCTCCGCTGTGGAATCGGAGCCACGCGGTACGTCGATGGCGCCTATGCCGAGTACGGCAATGTCGGTAAGCATCCACTCTTCACGGTTGTCCGCGATAATTCCAATATGGTCCCCCCGCTTGACGCCGAAATCGTGAAGGGCGCTGCCTAATACCGCGGCTAAGCGGTAAAATTCATGAAACGTAGTGGAAACAAAGGTATTTTCGCTATTTTTCGAGTACGCTGCGGAATGGTTCGGATAGAGCGAAGCGACGGACTGGAAACGTTTTGGAATCGTATCTCCTGTAACGTTCATGTTGGCGTACCTCCGGTTATGAAATAAGAAATGTTCATAACGGTATCACGGGAGGCATGGGCTGTCAACTTTTTTACATTACCGGGCTTACGCTTCCGGGGGATCACCTACAAGGCAGAGCCATTCCGCCTCCGCGGCGACGTCATCACCGACAAATGCCTTCCCGGCTTGTTTTATCATCTTTTTTGAGACCCGGACGTTGGTTATTTCCATCCGCACTTCATCTCCGGGGCGGACCTGTCTGCGGAATTTTGCTTTATCAACGGTGGCTAAGAAAAAGAGGGAATCCCCGAGGACCCCGCTGGAACTGATTCCCGCCCCCCCGCACTGGGCCATTGTTTCGATAAGGATGACCCCGGGGACAACCGCGTACTGAGGGAAATGCCCTTGAAAAAAGAAGTCCTTTTCCGTGAACTTTCGATAACCGATTATTTTTTCCTCCGTTACTTCTTCAAGGCGGTCCACGAAGAGAAACGGGTCCCGATGCGGCAGCAGGTCCGGAATGTTCGTTATTTCAGCCATGATATGTCCCCTTATTCGAAATTTCAAAAACGATAGCATAAAGACCCTGTATAGGCAACTTCCTACTCAAGATTGTTCTCTAAAGCGGAAAAAATCATATTTTTACTCAACAGTTCCGGGAACAAGAGGGGTGCCGCTCTTCCCGGAATATAGAAGGCGTAGACAGGGACACCGGCTTTCCCGAACTTTTGTATCCACCGGGCAATGGTTTCGTCCCGGTTGGTATAATCGCCGTGGAGCAGGGCAACGTTGTAATCCCGGAATGCCTGCAAAATATCCTCCTTTGAAAGCACCGCGGCCTGGTTCACCTTGCAGTTGGTGCACCAGGCGGCATGAAAGGAGATAAATACGGGCCTGTTTTGTTCGCGGTAGGTTTCCACTCTTTCCGGGGAAAAGACTTCCCAGTCCCGGCTGATGTATTCGATTTCTTCCTGTGTTGAAACGGCGGCCGCGGCGGGACCTTCCGCGGGCTGGCCGGTTTTAACGACAAACACGGCGGAGAGGGCAACAATGGCTGCCGTTAGGAGAAAGACAATCCAGCTCCGGAGTTTCGGCGACCCCGGTTTTGCAAACCTGCCGTACATCCAGCTTGCAAAGGCAAGGATGCCTAAGAATATCAGCATACGGATAAAATGAGGCCCGCTAAGCTGCTGGAAGAGGGTGGTAAGGAGATACAGGACCGTTCCAATAAGGAGAAAGCCCATTATTTCCTTAAAAATGTTCATCCAGCTGCCGGGTTTCGGAATTTTTTGAATCAGCTTCGGCCATATTCCCAAGAGGATGAACGGGAGGGCCAGGCCGAGACCGACAAAAATAAAAATGAGGTAAATGATGACCGGCGTCTGGGAAAAGGCAAAGCCTAAGGCAGCTCCCAAAAAAGGCGCGGTACAGGGGGTGGCCACGAGGACGGCAAATACGCCGGTAAGGAAGGACCCCACATATCCCCCTCTGCCCGAAGCCTTTGCCGCGGCATTCATTCCCGGGGCGGTTATGATAAAAACATCGAACATGGAGAGGGCAAACACAAAAATAATCGAGATAAGAACAATAACAAAGCTGGTATTTTGGAACTGAAATCCCCAGCCCACCAGTTCGCCGGAAATTTTCAGCACGGTAACAATGGTTGCCAGGATGAGGAAGGAGACTAAAATCCCGCCGGTGTAGGCCGCCGACCCGGCAAGGATTTTTTTCCTGTCCTGCCGGTTCTGGTTAACGAGGCTCAAGGCCCGCACCGAGAGCAGGGGAAGTACGCAGGGCATGATGTTTAAAATAACCCCGCCGATAAACGCAAAAAGAATAAACCGAAGTATTTTTGTCAGACCGGCGGACCCTCCGCCACCCGCCGCTTCTCGTAGTACCGGGTCGAGCACCTCGATTTCCACCGAATGTTCCTCCCGCCGGGGCATAAAACAGGTGCCCGATTCGTCGCAGAACTGGTAGCCCGTTTGTACCTTGATGGAATGGTTTCCCGGGGGGGCATCGGCGGCAAGGGTAAAGGGCCGGGTAATGGTTACCGTTTTTTTATAAACGGTAAGCCCGTTTTTTTTCTCTCCCTCCGGATAATCGACGGGACCGAGAAGAAGCCATTCGGTGTCCGGGGCGTCTACAAAGAAAAACTGTTCCTGCAGGGCCATATACATGTTGTCGGGAATGGTGAACGAGGCGGTAATGGTCCCTTCTTCTCCCGGCTGTACCGCGGCGGGTCGTACCGTTACTTCGATTTCCGGTCCCTCCGCGTATATCAGCCCGGGCAGTGCCGCGAGAAACAGGAGCAGCACTGTAAGGACTTTGTTCAGCATGGGTTCCTCTCCGTATTCTGCTCTACATATTCGCGAGGAGAAAATCAAAAACGGCTTTCTTTTCGGGAGTGTCCCATTCGGTTGTGCCGACAAGGCGGCCGAGGGCTTCACCTTCGGGACCGATAATCCAGGTCGTGGGAATCCCCTGTACCTGGTACATGGCGCTTACTTCCCCCGTTTCATCGAACAGAATGGGAAAGGAGTATCCGTTTTCTTCGACAAAGGTACGCACCGTGTCCGTCGGTTCGTTTACATTGACCGCGATCATCTCGAACTTTTCTTCCGGAAGTTCCTGATACAGAATGTCCATCGAGGGCATTTCAGCCCTGCAGGGCCCGCACCAGGTTGCCCAGAAGTTGAGAAATACCAGTTTCCCCCGTAACCCGGAAAGCGCAATTTCTTCTCCCCGCATGGCCGGGAGGGTAAAATCGGGTGCCTGAAAGGACTCGACGGGAAGCTGAAAGCCGATTTCAGCGAGTTTTTGCTGCGTTTCGGTGTATTCCGGTTCCGCCGCCGGCTGTTCTTCTTCAGCGGCCGAGGGGCCCGCGGGCTCCGGTCCGTCGGCAGCGGCTTTCTCTTTTCCGCCTCCGGCGAAGGCTGCCGCAAGGGCGAAAAAGGAAAGAAGCAGCGCGGTAAACAGTAGCCGTTTATTCATTATTCAGACTCCTTTATATAAGCAAATATTTATATTTGAAAGGTAACAATAAACGGAAAGAGGATCAAGGAAAAAAAGTTATAGAGGCCGTGGCCGACAGCGATCATATGAATATTATGAAACCGAAGAAAGACAAATCCGAGGAACAGCCCGATACAAAAGGTCGCGGCGACGGCAGGCAGACCCTGATAAATATGCCCGGCGGCAAAGAGGATCGCCGTAAGGAGAAGGGCCGGGAGTTTCCCCATTTCAGCATGCCGGAACCGGGTCAAAAAATAGGACCGGAAGAGCATTTCTTCCCGGTATCCGGTGCTCATGCAGGTAATAAACACCAGCGGCATTATCCGGATACCGGGGAATTCCCACTGCACCGGCTGCAGGTAGTCCAATGTCCGGACCGCGGGCAGCAACGACAGCAGGGAGGCGGCAAGCGCGATGGCAAAGGTGCCGATACATACAAATCCTGTTTTCCACACCAGGGAGATGTCGAAATTGGAAAATCCGTACTCCTCGGCCACCTCCTGAAGTTTGCTTTCACCGCCGGTTTTCATACCGCTGCCTAAGTACAAAATAAGGAGAAGTATCGCTATCTGCGGAAGGGTGCTTACAATATAGGTAATATTGAAGCGGAAGCTGGAAAACAGTGCCGGGTCGACAGTTATGTCCTGAGAAAGGTAGCTTGGGAATACAAAAACAAAAAAAACAATGATTATTTCGATAATGACAATTTTTTTTCCGTTTTTCATCTTTTCTCCTGGAAAAAGTACGTGCAACTCTGTATAGTAGCAGTAATAGGGCAGACGGAAAATGATGTCAACCTATCTAACAATTTGTTCGATAGTAAAAGTATGTGGATAATTTTTGCTGCGTTAGTAGTACTTTTCGTTGCTATTTTTCTCATTCTTCGAAAGCTCGGGGGCGGAAAGTTTCCGTGGCTCAAGTTCTACGTCCGGGGACGGGAATCCGGTTTTGTATTTCCGGAAATCAACCTGCTGCGGAAGATAGCCGTCGAGAACAAGCTGAAAAACCCTCTGATGCTTTTCTGGTCCATTAAAGCCCTGGACCGGTCGATTCGGGGAATTATTATTAAATGGCGGTCCAGGCAGAAAGAGCACGACCCCGGGAACGAAAAATTCCTCTCCAAACTCTACGATTTTAGAAAGTCCGTTGAGTTTAACCTTCCGAAATATAAACTCGGACTGAAAACGTCCCGAAAAATCACCCCGCACCAGAAAATTAGAATAAGTCTCGATTCGGGAAACACCTTTCATTCCTCCGTTGTGGAAAACCTCCGGAAATATCTGGCCGTAGCCTATCCCCAGGGAGGGAGGATTCCTCCCGGTTTTACATGGCGGGGCCAAAAGGTCAATGTCTACTTTTGGCGTGCCGATGACGCGGGCTACGTTTTTCAGACAAAGGTGTTGGAGGATTTTTACGACAGGAAATACCCCATACTCCACTTGGCCCATTCGGATAACCTGGTCCGCAGTCAGCGGCGGGGCTCCGTGCGCGTCCAAACCAATATTCCGGCACGCTTATATCCCTTAAAAACAATCGATAATGCCAATGAACGGATTGAAAAGGGCGGGGGGCTCCGCTGCAGAATGATGGATGTGTCTGAAGACGGCGCGGCCCTCCTCATCGGCGGAAAAGCCAAGGTGGGACTGCCGGTAAAAGCGCAGTTCAACCTTTCTAAAAACCCCCTTGTTATCAACGGCACCGTCAAGGGGCTTACATTCAATCAGAAACGGAACCAGTCGATCCTGCATATTCAGGCCCTGCCGCCGAGCCCGCCCATTAAAAACAGTATTTTAGCCTACGTATACAATATTTTTAATGAGCGGGAAGATGAGAAAAAACGGAAGAAACCGGGCCCTTCTCAGACCTCGCAAAAAATAGAAAAACCTTGAAAAAATACGGCCGGAGGCCTATTATTTAATCTATAAGGAGCATACACATGAGAAAAACGCTATTGGTCCTCATGATACTCTGTTTCGGACTGGGCTTTCTGTATGCTCAGGAAACGGCGGAGGAAAACCCTCATTTAGAGAGTTTTTTACGGAATTTCGCACGGGCCAATTTAGATACGAAAATTAAGGTCTTAGAAGACGCGGAACAGCTCGACCTCGAAGGGCTGGGACCACTCTATCACAAGGCAATTCAATTTGTTATCGGGAACCAGATTCTGCTGCTTACCGATTCGGCGGCCCATCGGCTTGCCATTATAGCAACAAGACTCATTGGAGAAGCCGGCTACGAAGAAGCCAAATACGATTTGTGGGACCTCTTTACCATCGATAAAGACACTACCGTACGAATACAAGTCTTAAACAGCCTTGGAGAAATCGCCTCGGGGAACTCCGAAATAATATGGAAACTGAACAATTTTCTGTTAAGTCAGAATACCGAGTTTCTTACCGGCGGGCGGCCTGACACACAGGTTGTTGCGGCGTGTATAGCCGCGTTGGGGGAATTGGGGGACCCCAGTTCATTCTCCGTTATTTTCTCCGCTATGAGCCTGTCCTACTCCGATGCCATTACCTCCATTGCCAGGCAGTCCCTCTATGCAATTGAAGGGGACCTGAAGGACCATCTTATCGATGTTGTTGAGAAGAACACCATTGAAGAAAAACTGGACGCCCTGCGGATGACCTTAGCGGAAGATAAGCTGACGGATGATGAAAAAGGGGAGATAGCGGAAAAAGCGATGTATGCAGGGCTGAACACCACGTCCCCGGACGCTACGGAAAAGGCGCGGCTTAGGGACCTGCGGTATATTGCCGCGAGAGCGCTGACGGAACGGAAATGGGGGAAAGCTACCAATTTGGCGATCCGGCATTTTGACGTGACCGTTATGGAATATGACCGGGGTATTGCCAGAAAGACAGATTTTCTCGAAGCAATAGCCTGTTTGGGGGCCATGGCCACCCATGAAGCGGCGGTCCGATTGAACCTGTATTTGGATTTACTGAATACCTATAAAGAGCAGGACAAATCAGTGGACGGACAGATCGTCCTCGCGGTTATCAATAATTTGGGGAAACTGGGGGACAAGGTGGCGATGGACAATCTTCTCTTTGTGGGATATTTAAACTACAGTCAAACAGTACAAAATGCCGCGCGGGAGGCAATCAATAACCTTAAATCGAATTAATGTACAGCCCTGGGTGTATCTCCTTATCGCCTCGGCCGCGCTGTGCGGCGGGGTGTACGTGCCGGTCGCGCCGCTTCGGGGGGCCGGCACCGTACTGGCGGCGGGGTCCCTCTGTGCCGCTTTCGGCATCGCTTTTTCATTTCCTTCCCGTTTTCTTTGTAAAAAACAAGCAGGGGTTTTCCCTCGCGCGTTGATCGCGCTTGCCGCGGGATTTATCGCCGGGGGCGTTATTCAGTATAGCCTGGCGCGGCAGATACCTTTCACCGGAATTCCCGCCGAAGGAGTCGTTTCTATTGAAGGGGTCTGTGAAAAGGACAGTACGAAGGTTTCTTCGGAAAAGCAGGTTGTACCGCTTGCAATGGAGAGGGTCACCGGCCGAAACGGTATTTCCGCCGGTGCTTCCGGGACCGTTACCGCCTTTGTCTCCGCTGATACCCCCTTCTTCCGGGGGGAGCGCGTCCTTCTCCGGGGCGGTTTTATACAGGATATGGTGTTTCACGGTGCCTTGGAACACAGCGGGGAAAACCGGTACGCGCGTCCGCTGCTCCGTTTCCGGAAGAGGGCGCTCATGGATATTGAACGGAAGATCCAAGGCACCGGCGCTGCTTCGGGGCCCCTTTTCGCGGCGCTTTTTCTCGGGGTAAAGGACGATTTGGGCACTCTGGAAGCGGAGCTTTTTAAAAAAGGAGGCTGTACCCACATCCTTGCCCTGTCGGGAATGCATTTAGGGATTATCAGCGGACTTCTCTTTTTGGTTTTTCGTCCCTTTACGGGAAAGCGCGGGACTTTTTTTGTCGTTTCCGTTATTATTGCCCTTTACATAGGATTGACGGGGTTCCGCTCCGCCCTCCTTCGGGCCGGGCTGATGTTTTTTCTCTTTGGAATTGTTAGAATTTCCGGCAGGAAGGGGGACATACGGTCTGTTTTTCTCCTGTCGTTTCTCATTCTTGCCCTTTTGACCCCGAAAGCACTCCACACCCTGTCGTTTCAGCTTTCTTTTCTCGCCCTCGGGGGTATTTTGTTTCTCTCCCCGGCCATCCATGCTCTGTGGAAATCCGCCGTACCGGATGTAATCTCACTTCCCGTATCCGCCTCGGCGGCCGCGCAGACCGCGACGGCGCCGGTCGTTGCCGCCGCGTTCGGCACGATTTATCCCGCCGGCATCATCAGCAGCATGGTTATTACGCCCCTTATTACTCTTTTCATGTCCGGAGGAATTATCGCGCTTGTTTTACCCTCCCCGCGCGCCGCGGCGTATATCTTTTCGGGTCTCGATTATCTCTACCGGGGAATCCTTCGGCTTTTAGATATCGCTTCCGCCGTTCCCGCGCTTACCGTATCCTCTCCGGCTGTCGGAAAGCTGCTGTGGGCGGGGACCGCGTTATGCCTTGCCGTACCGGCGGCGCGGGCCTTCCGCTATCGAAACCAGTACAGGTCAATGCTTTAGCCATGGGCCCTGTTGATTACAACAGCATCAGTTCCATTCAACAGTTTCTCGAATCGAAGGGTTTAGCCGTTTCCAAACGCTTCGGACAAAATTTTTTAATTTCACCGGGGGTCCGCCGAAAGATATGTTCCTTCCTCGATGTTCCGCGGAATGCCGAGGTATGGGAAATCGGCCCCGGGATCGGTGCGATGACCGAACTCTGCCTCGCCGAGGCGGCATCGGTGAAGGTCTTTGAACTCGATTACGGATTTGTCCGGGTGCTGCAGGAGCTTTACGGAGGCAATCCGGCATGCTCCATTGTCCCGGGGGATTTTATGGAAACCGGTATACCGCTTCTCGAAGCCGGGATAGTTCCGGACCGAATGCTTGGAAACCTACCTTACAGTTCCGGGTCCGCGATGATGTATAAGATAGTTGAAACCGGGCGCCTTCCGGAACTTTCGGTTATTACCCTGCAGCGGGAGGTCGCCCGGCGGCTGGCCGCGGGACCGGGGAGTAAAGAATATTCTCTCTTTTCCATCGTTTGTCAGTTCGCGTACGAGGTGGAGGACTTAGGCGATGTGGCGCCGGGCGCCTTTTATCCGGTACCGGAAGTGGTGTCGACGGTCCTTCGTCTGAAACCGCACCACCGCTTCGATTCCCATAAAAACAGAGGATTGTTCTTTACCGCGGCGAAAGCGCTGTTTCAGGCAAGACGGAAAACAATTAAAAATAATTTGTTTTCAAGCACGTTGGTACATGGTTTTTCCCGGGAAACACTCCTTGCGGCCTGCGCCGCCGCCGGTATTAACCCGGGAGACAGGGGAGAACAGCTTTCGGTGGATGAAATTGCCGCTTTTTCCGAAGCACTGGAAGCCGCACGGCAATAAAGCGGCCGTAGCCGGCGGTTACCGTAGCCGGCGGTTGCCGTAACTTCTATTTTTTCAGGGCATTGTATATTTTTTCGAAAATTTTCTTGTTGCCGTCACGAAGAGGACAGAGAGGAAGCCGGTAGGATTCCTCCGCTAATCCCATTAAATGCATGGCGTACTTGATGGGGATGGGGTTGGTTTCAAGAAACAGCCCTTTAAAGAAGGGAAGCAGTTCGTAGTGAAGGGACCTTCCCCGTTCGATGTCCCCCTGCAGCGTTGCATCGATCATTTCAATCATCTTTGCCGGAACACAGTTGCTGGCAACGGAGACGACACCCTTTCCGCCGAGGGCGGTCAACGCGAACGCCAGATTGTCGTCGCCGGAAAGAACGGTAAAATCGTCCTGTTTCCGCAGAATAAGGTCCATCATCTGGGCAATGTCTCCGCTTGCCTCTTTCACACCGGCGATATTCGGGTGTTCGGCTAAACGGAGCATTGTATCGTTTTCAATATTTTTGCCCGACCGCCCGGGAATATTATACACGATAATTGGAATATCCACTTTATCGGCAATCGCGGTAAAATGAAGGTAAAAGCCTTCCTGGGTGGGCTTATTGTAATAGGGGGCAACCTGCAGACTGGCGTCGGCGCCGCATTCCATGGCCTGCATCGTCATTTCAACCGCTTCCTGCGTACAGTTCGATCCGCTCCCCGCGATTACCGGTACACGGCCTTCCGCCTGGTCGATAACGATTTCAATTACCCTGATATGCTCTTCGTGACTCAGGGTCGGACTTTCCCCCGTCGTTCCCATGGGAAGTAGTCCGGAAATGCCTTCATCGATCTGAAAATCGATCAGCTTGCGCAATGCCTTTTCGTCCACAGCCCCGTCCTTGGTAAACGGGGTAATAAGTGCCGTATAAACCCCTTCAAATTTCATCCGCCGCCTCCTTTAAAAAAAATCCTTAATAAAATCTTCAACCTGGAAAAACCCCTTTTTATCCGCGACCCATTCGGCGGCTAATACGGCGCCGAGGGCAAACCCGCTTCTGTTCCGCGCGGTATGGCGGACTTCAATGGTATCGGCAGGAGAATCGAGCAGCACCGTGTGTATGCCCGGAATCGATCCGCCCCGGACAGAGGCAATATGTAGTTCATCCGCTTCAATCCGTCTGTCGAGTTTTTCCGTAATAATCCGCTTTTTCCGGTCCGTGTTCTCTAAAATCCGTTCCCCAATCCGCAGGGCCGTGCCGGAAGGGCTGTCCTTTTTCTTCCCGTGATGCAGCTCGTACGCCATAATATCGTAATCAGGCAGTTTGTCGGCTATACGGGCGGCTTTTTCCGTCAGCGCGAAGAGGATATGCGCCCCGATGGAAAAATTCGCTCCCCAAATATACCCGAGGGTCCCCTTCTCCTCCACCAGCCGTTTCACCTCGTCCCGCGTGTCCTCCCAGCCGGTGGTGCCCACCACGGCGGAGAGCCCGTGCTCGGCATAGAACCGCGCGTTAGCCGCTACTCCCGAACGTAAGGCAAACTCAATTGCCGTGTCAGCTTCATCCGCCATTTCCGGCGTACACTCCGCCGCGTCGGCGTCCTGCCGCTCGGGGTCGATTCGCGCGGTAACGCGATGCCCCCGCCGAAGGAGGACCGCCTCAATTTCTCTTCCCATATTTCCGTAACCTACAATTAGTACTTTCATGTCTAGGATAATAAAAGAGTCTTGTCAAATAAATCAAGCACTCCCCGGTTGTTTTACCTGTGCGAGAGTAACGGCGGCGGTATTGACGATGTCATCAACCGAACAGCCCCGGGAAAGGTCGCTGACGGGTTTCGCAAAGCCCTGGAGAAAGGGACCGAAGGCTTCGGCGCCGGCTAACCGATGGACCAGTTTATAGGCGATATTGCCGGCGGTGAGATCGGGAAAAATCAATACGTTCGCCCTGCCGGCGACGGAGGAGCCGGGCGCCTTTTTCTCGCCGATTGCGGGGATAAGGGCCGCGTCTACCTGCAGTTCTCCGTCGATTTGAAGGTCCGGCCGTTTTGACCGGGCCAATTCCAGCGCCGCAACAACTTTGTCTACATTCGGCCCCTTACCGGAGCCTTTCGTCGAATAGGAAAGCATCGCGGTAACCGGTTCTACGCCGAAAAATGTTTTACACGATTCCGACGAGGCTATCGCTATTTCCGCCAGCTGCTCCGCGGTTGGATCGGGAATGGTCGCGCAGTCCGCGAAAATCATGTTTCCGCCGGCGCCCCGCTTCGGGTCGGGCAAAACCATGACAAAGCATGAAGAAGCATACGTTATGCCCGGCGCGGTCTTAACGATGGTAAACGCCGCGCGCAGCACGTTGGCCGTCGAGTTTTCGGCGCCGGCCACCATGGCATGGGCCGCGTCCCTCCGCACCATCAATGCTCCCCACTTCAGCGGGTCCATAATCGCGCCCCGGGCCTGCTCCAGGGTCATCCCCTTATGTTTCCTCAGTTCGTAATAATCCCGCGCGTATTCTTCGAGTTGTTCCGAATGCCAGGGATCGAGCAGTTCTATTCCCGAAAGGTCGGTTCCCGCTGCCGCGGCGGCGGCATCTATTTCTTCTATTTTTCCGATTAACGTTACCTTCGACGCAAGCTGTTCATCACATATTTTCCGTGCCGCCTGAATGGTCCGTTCTTCATGTCCTTCGGGAAAGACGAGCATTTTTTCCGCCTTCCGTGCTTTTTCCTTCATCTGCCGAGAAAAACTCATTTCGCGGTGCCTCCTTCGATGCTGCTGCAGCGGCTTCATTGTATCAGATTGGAAATATAATTTCTATTGCGGCGGCGTCGGATTCCGGTGTAGGATACCCGCATGACCATTGGAATTTACGGATTAGGGCGCTTCGGCAGTTTCTGGGGCGGCGTGCTTGCCGAATACCACACCGTTTTGGGGTGGACACGGATACCGGGAAGAGAAATTCCTTCTCGAATACGCCCAGCGGCGGAGGAGGAGGTCCTCGGCTGCGATGTCCTGATGTTTTGTGTTTCGATTTCATCCTTTCGGGAAGTATTGCGCCGTACCGCGGACGGTATATCGAAGGAAACGCTGGTGATGGACACCTGTTCCGTAAAAATGATGCCGGTCCGGTGGATGCTGGAACTGCTGCCGGAGGATACGAAAATACTGGGAAGCCATCCCATGTTCGGTCCGGATTCCGGGGCCGCGGGGATCTCCGGGCTGCCGATGGTGCTGTGTCCGGTCCGCTTAGCTGAACAGGAGCTTATTTTCTGGACAAAAGAGTTCCGGCGGCTCGGCCTGGATGTTTTGCGGATGTCGGCGGAGGAGCATGATCATCAGGCGGCCTATTCCCAGGGAATTACCCATTTTATCGGGCGGGTGGTAAAGGACTTGGATTTAGAGAGATATCCGATTTCGACCCTCGGATTTCAGAAGATGCTCGAAGTCGCGGAGCAGACCTGCAACGATCCGTTTCAGCTCTTTTTAGACCTTCAGCGCTACAATCCATATACCGGGGAGATGCGGGACCGTCTCTACGCGTCTTTAAAGAAAATGCTCGATATACTTGACACCGGTGTTACCCCTTTGTAGGATGAATGAACATAATACGGAGATAAGCAATGTCAGAATTGAGTATTCAAAGTGTCGAAGAATCGGATATCGACACGATTTTAGCGGAGGACATCGATTTTACGGGAAAACTTACCTTTACCGAACCTTTGATGATTAAGGGAAAGTTTAACGGGGAAATTGGATCTTCGAGCGATCTTTACATCGGTGAAAAGGCCGTGGTGCATGCCGAAATTGATTCGAATATCGTCTCACTGAAAGGCAGAATCAAGGGCAACATCAATGCAAAAGACAAGGTGGAATTATTTTCAACGGCGGTAGTCGAGGGAGATATTACAACGGTGAAAATGGTCATGGAAAGCGGCTGTATCGTTAACGGACTCTGCACCATGAAGGCCGACGGGAATATTTCTGCACGGGAGGTCGCGGGGGAATGAAAAATCGGGCACTAGTCTGCTTTTTTTTAATTATCGCCGCGGCGGCGGCCGTTACGGCACAGGAAGATCCCCGGCAGCGGGACGCCCTCGTTTTATATCAGCAGGGGGAGTATGAAGCCGCGATTGAAGTGTGCGAAGCCGAACTGGAGGTCATGCCGAAGCGGATGGATGCCTATGTCGTCATGGGCTGGAGTTATCTGAAATTAAACCGGTATGACGAAGCCCTCGCGGCCGGGCAGGAGGCCTATGCCATTTCACCCGCTGACTATCGGATTATCGAAATACTCGGGGAGGCCCATTTCTATAAGGGAAACAACCTGGAGGCCCTTAGGTATTTTGAACAGTACGTTGTAATTGCCCCGGAGGGAGACCGGATCGATATTGTGTATTATCTGATGGGTGAGATTTTCATCCGCCTCGGGGAATTCAACCACGCGGATATCGCGCTTACCACGGCGCTGTACCACTCTCCGAATGCTGCAAAATGGTGGGCACGCCTGGGATACGCCCGGGAAATGGCTTCGGACTTTTCCTGGGCCATCGACGCGTACCGGAAAGCACTCCAGCTTAACGCGACCTTTACAGAAGCGGAGCGGGGTATCGAGCGGGTACGGGAAAAAATGGAGAATGGATGAGGGCGGCATTTTATACCCTCGGCTGTAAGCTGAATCAGTTTGAAACTGAAGCCCTGGCGTCTGCCTTCCGGAGCCGGGGCTTTTTTATTGTCGCGCGGGACGCGGAAGCCGATGTGTACATTATCAATACTTGCACGGTAACCTCGAAGAGCGAGCAGAAAGCACGGCGGATAATTCGGAAAATTGAAAACGAGCACGCCGGCGCCCTGGTCATCGTTACCGGCTGCTACGTCGAGCTGGAGGAGGAGACTCTCCGCCGGGAGTTCCCCCGGGCGGTCTTCGTTCCGCAGCACAGCAAGCCGCTTCTGCTGTCGGCGGCGGAGAACATGGCGGAACCGTTCTCGCCGCGTCAGGTAATTGAACTGATAAGCGGGTCCGCCGCCGCCGGACTGCCGTTTGCCTACGATCCCCGGGGGTTCGAATTCCACTCGAGGGCGTATATCAAAATACAGGACGGCTGCGACAACAGGTGCGCGTACTGCCGGGTGCCCCTTGCCCGGGGGAATTCTGTAAGCATCGGCCCCCGGCGGGCCTTAGGGCAGCTTGCCGCGCTGGAGGCGGCGGGGTATACCGAAGCTATCGTGACAGGCGTAACTATTACCTCCTACAGCTCGGGAGACACGGACCTTCCCGGGTTACTCCGTTTTTTCCTGGAAAACACCGCTTCGATCAGGCTGCGGATCTCTTCCCTGGAACCTGACATGATAGGGGACGAGCTTCTCTCCGTGTTGGCCGATAAACGGATTCGGCCGCATTTCCACATTCCGATTCAGTCCGGCTCGGACCGGGTCCTGAAACTTATGAAACGGAAATATACGGCCGATATTGTTAAAAAGGCGGCCGCCGGCCTTCGGGAGATACAAGAGGACCCCTTTATCGGAGCGGACATAATTACGGGGTTCCCCGGCGAAGGGGAGGATGACTACCAGCGGACCCGGAAGCTGGTGGAGGAACTGCAGCCGGCACAGCTCCACGTTTTTCAGTTTTCACCCCGGCCCGGCACAGCGGCCCGCGACATGAAGCCGAAGGTGCCGCAATGGAAAGCAAAGGAGCGTTCCGCCGAACTGCGGGAGCTATCGGAGGGGTTCCACGAACAGTATACCGACAGGTGGCGCGGAAAAAAGGTGGAAGGAGTTGTCGTTAGGGCGAAAGGCGGCAGGATATCGGTCCTTACGGAAAACTATCTGGAGGCTGCGGCGGAAAAACCCGGTGACGGAGATATCTCCCCCGGAGCGCTGTGTTCCGTCCGTATTGAAAAGGACGGAGACAAGGTTTGTTTTTTACCCTGTTCTGTTATATAATGTAACGTACTGGAGAGTATTGATATGAAGAAAACGGCCATAGCATATAGTATTTTCATTTCTCTTCTGTCGGCGTTCCTCCTCCTTTCGGGGTGTCAGCGGGTATTTACGTTCAGTCCCTTTTCGGGCCTGCAGCGTGATCCCGCGACCATGTCGGCGGAGCAGCAGCAGCGGTACGCCCTGGATGTTTTAGCGAGCGGAGATACGGCGGCAATGGCGGAAGCCTACGCCCTTATCGCGGCGATGCTGGTAAATGATCCGGGAAACGGCGGACTGCATCTGTTAGCGGCGGACCTGGCCATCGGCGCGTCCGGACTGGGCGGATTGGTAAGCAGCATCGATCCCGAAAGCGGGTTCGGCGACGCGGCGGCGTTGACCGAAGGGGTGGACACGGAGCTCCTGTCCGGGGTCGACGGCCACATTCAGCAGGCGGAAGCTTCCGGGCAGAGTATTTCCGACAGTCAGTATGTCAACGCGGGCGCGGCCATTATTATCGCGAAAGCGGCGGAGCATGAGGACGGGTTCGACGGGATTGACTGGGAAAATGATGAAGACGCTATCCGGGCGAAGGGATACGCGGAAAAGGGCGGCGTCGATATTGAAGAGCTGTTCGGGGGCGGGGCCGAAGAAACGGAAGAAACTGAGTAGTGGTACCTACGGAGCGGGCATGAATACAAAAAACATAATCCTATCCATTGTAACAGCCGCGCTCCTCCTGTCGGGGGGAGCTGTTTTTGGGCAAAATCTTTTAGATGTTCGTACGCCTTCCACGAGGGCCGCGGCCCTGGGCGGGCGGCATGCCGCGTTAACGGATGATCTGGATTCACTGTTCAGCAATCCCGCCGGATTTCAGACGGTTTCATCCGAATTGAGCGTTGCCGAGCTGACCGTCGGATTATCGGGGCCGATTTTCGATATTATCGGCGTGGTCATTGACGCAAGCGGCGGCGGGGGGGCGGAAAGTCTCCTGACATCGCCGGCGGTACAGGACCTGATGAGCGGTCTCTATTCTTCGGTAAATGTCCTCGGTCCGATTTCTTTCGGTTACGTCGGAAGAGGCCTCGGCTTCGGCATATTCAACAGCACGAACATGACGATTGTAAATGAAAAGCCCCTTACGATATCGGCCTACCTTAGTGAGCGGCTTACCCTGTGCGGCGGATACGCCTTTTCCGTCCCTTTTCAGGAGAGGTCGCGGCATTCCCTCAATTTCGGTCTTTTGCTGAAAGGAATTATGGAAGGGCAGGTTGAACTGGAAAAATCGTTTTTGGAATTTCCCACGCTGTTTAGTTCTCTTTCGATGGCCACAATTACGGGAGAGCCCTTTTATTTTATCAGCGCCATCGGGTTCGATGTAGGCGTGCTCTATTCATACGACAACAGGTTCCATTTCGGACTTACCGGTGTCGACGCCTTTACCCCGGCGATGATCAACACCTACTCGACAATGGATGCCTTTATCGGCGGTACGGAAACCCCTTCGGTTTCGAACGGCATGTACCCCGCGCGAATCAATTTCGGGTTTATGTATACCCCCCGATTAAAGAGACTCGGCCGTTTTATAAGCGGTTTACGGTTTCTCCTCGATTATGATGATATTTTTGATTTTCTTATCCGTCCGGCAGCCGCCCGGAACCCGCTGCTGCACATCGGTTTCGGTACTGAAGTCAAACTATTGAAAATTCTTTCACTCAGGGTCGGCATGTATGACGGACTGTTTGCCGCGGGGCTCGGTCTCGATTTGAAGGTCTTGACACTGAACGCCGCGATGTTTGGAACTGAACTCAGCAGCGAGCCGGGACTCCGGCCGGTGTACAATATCATGATCGGTCTCGAGTTCCGGTTCGATCAGAAATAGTTGTATTTTCTCTTGACAAAGGGTGTAATCATTGTTACATTGCCATCTCGATAACGGGCCGCTAGCTCAGGTGGTAGAGCAACGCCCTTTTAAGGCGTGGGTCGAAGGT
>CAYTSI010000009.1:43766-57885 GCA_964440465.1 uncultured Spirochaetales bacterium | reverse complement strand
AGAGCTCCTTCCGGTCGAAAGAAGCCCGCACGATGAAAGGATTGTTCAGTTTCAGAATGCGGATAATATCGTCCTGTACTTTTTTCGTCGCCGTGGCGGTGAACGCCGCGATAGGCACCCCGGTAAAGCTGTCCCGGATGCGGGAGAGAACAAGGTAATCGGGCCGGAAGTCGTGGCCCCATTCGGAGAGACAGTGGGCCTCGTCGACGGCGAAGAAACTGATGTCGAAGCCGCGGAGTTTTTCAAGATACCCTTCCACCGCCAGCCGTTCCGGTGAGATGTAAAGGATTTTTATCTTTCCCCGGTACAGATGGGAGTAGATCCGGGATATTTCTTCGCTTTCCAGGCTGCTGTTCAGGAAGGCAGCCGGAATCCCTTTTGATACGGCGTCGTCTACCTGGTCTTTCATCAGGGCAATGAGAGGACTGATCACTACGGTCAGTCCTTTGAACATCAGCCCCGGTATCTGGTAGCAGAGGCTCTTTCCGCCCCCCGTCGGCATCGCCGTGAAGACATCTCTGCCGGAGAGGGCGGCCTCTATTACCTCCTCCTGATTGTCACGGAAGGTGCTGTACCCGAAGACCGACTTGAGGACCCTCTTTGTATGATTTCCGGTTCCGTTTTCGATTGTTATTTTGTTATTCGCCACTGGTAGAACTACTCCTTCACTCTTCCGGCTCAACCCATGCATGTCCAGTATATAAGAAACATACAATTATTGAAGACCCATGGGCCTTCGTAGTATACTTTTTTTAATGACTGCGAGACATCTCTTACAGCAAAACGGTGATTTTAAAGAATCTCCATTAATTACGACGGTACGGAGAATACATCAGGTATTTTCTTCCCGCCGAATGAACTATGCCGTGGTCGGAGGTATGGCGGTGGTGCGTAACGGCGCTGTTCGGACAACTGTGGATGTCGACGTGCTCGTTGTTAGGGATGATTGGGAGGCTATCCGCAATGATGTTCCCGAAGGTTTTCAGGTACACCTCGACCATGCTCTCGATACGGAGACAAGCGTTCAAATTGATGTATTATTTCCCGGTGATGATTGGGAGATGCTCATTCCCGTACCGGAGCCGGATTCCGTCCGCGTTTTTGATGAGGAAATCGGAGCGTTTTATATTGATTTGCTTCCGCTGATCGGATGGAAAACCGCAGTGTATATGAAAAAGCGGAAAGAAGACGGTATCGAAATTGCCGCGAAAGATTTAGCGGATATCGTCGCGCTAACGGAAAACAATATTGAACTTATAGGTAAAAAGTTTATCGATTCCATACATCCTGCTGTCCGGAAAGAGTACCGGGGCATTGCCGAGGCTGTTCGGAAAAAGATAAACGCCCGGACTTGACACCCTTCTCCATAACCGATTATTTTTAAGCATTATTCAATAATCGCCGAACCGTGGAGGAACTGATGAACAGTCTCATGACGACCCTTGTCATATTAGGAGCCGCCGTCCTGTATTCTTTCTTCTCAGGATTGATAACCCGGAATTATTCCCATGTCGACCGCCTCTGGTCGATTCTGCCCGGGGTATATGTCCTCGTCTGGCTGCCGCAGTATATCAATAATCCAAGATATATCATCCCCGCGATAATCGTCCTTCTCTGGTGTATTCGCCTCACAACCAATTTCGCCCTCAAAGGCGGAGGGTATCACCGGTTCGAAGTATTCCGCCTTCCGGGAATGGAGAAAGGCGACCCCGGCATGGCTCATTTTTATGCTGCCCTTCCGGATGAGACAGAGGAAAGAGTTTTTAGAGAAGTATGATTTTTCTGTCTCTCCGCCGGAAGAAGCCGTCGGCCTCGAGGGATGAACTGAAGTCTCGGGAACAATGTAAAAAAATAATCACCGATTCTATTGACACCCCGAGAAAGAATCATAGACTTGAGGTTGAAGGAGTACCAGTTGGCTGAAATAAAAAAAATTGAAAAGCTCGATGCAAAATTAATGGAAAGCGGTATTATCAAAGAAGAGTTTAAAAAGGATTATAATAAAATTCACACACTTCTTAATGACAAAGTAAAAAGGGGCGGGAAGTCACTTACCGAGGATGTATTCGAACAGGGAAACGGAGTACTGCGGGAATGGCTGTCGACCCAGGCAAAACGGGGGGCAGCGCAGGAAAAACTGACTAGTTATATCCGCTGCGGTTTAGCTCATCTCTGTTTCGACTTTGTTCAATCCCAAGATAAAAATGCCGATACAGGCAGCATCGTCACAAGGGCCCTTCAATCATTTAAAAAACGAAAATACGATAAGAGCTATTATAAACCGGGCGGATAAGATTTGCTCATTCGTGCAACGCATCCTCTTTCGTTCCAGCATTCAAGATACGTTCCGCGTCGGGAGAAGCAGGGCTGGATATTCTGTTCATTGCCGGAATGCTTTTCTCCGGCCAAGCAGCGTGAAGAAGAGGATTATAGCCCCGGTCATTAGTAGCGGAACGATAATCCAGACAAGCTGTCGCGCGGCTGCGATACAGGGGAAGTAAATCAGCACGAACAGAAGGTATGAATATGCTCCGGCGGGAATGGACGCTGTCAGTCAGCCTCTTTTTCAAGTTCCGGAAGGTGGATTTCGATACCCCAGGGTGTAACCGAGGTTTTGCCGTCCACAGTGTGATGACCTTTAATGATCCAAATAACAGGGTACTCGGGTTCGGTTACGGGAAATGTGCCGTATCCGTCGGTAAAATAGATTAAACATGCCGGATACAGCTGTTCCTGGGCAATCCGCTTAAAGACTGGCCGGAAATCCGTCCCGCCGTTGCCGCTGATCCCCGGGAAACGGGGTATTTCATAAGGTTGAAATGTCATCATTTCATGGACCGATGCATCGCAGGCAATGAGAGTTATCTCCACCGGCATTGTCGCGGTAATAGCGAATATTTCCGAGATAAAGGTTTCAAGATCCTCTTTGGAAATACTGCCGGAAGTATCGACGGCGACGGCAAGCTCCAGTTTTTCGGACCTGATGACCGGAAGAAAAAAGCCCATTCCTATATATTTTTTATTCGGGGGAAGCCAGGTATAATCGTCCCGGGCCATGCTGACGAAAAAGGAACTTAAAAAGCTTTTCCAGTCGAGAACAGATTTAGAATGGATTTCGATTTCACGGAGCACACCGAGGGGGTCTTTCCCCTGGCTCTTCAGTACATCGATGACCGATTTCGCACGTAAATTCCAGGTCGATTCGTCCGTTGCGGGAAGGTCGGCCATTCCTTCAGGCAGCAGCTCACCCTGTTCGAGGTGATAATCATACGATTTATTCGGCGGGTGGGAGGGTAGCATTTCATAAATTGCTTCGGCAGACATATTTTCATACCGGTTATCCATCAAACCGCATTTCGGCGGGGTAAACCCGGCCTTCAGGAGCAGATCATTCGCCGCATAATCAATGGCGAGGTTCCATTTCTTCTTGTCGCGCATCCCTTTTCTCCACAGGTGTCCGAGGGCGCAGTGAAGCACCTCGTGGCCAACCAGGAAGATACATTCCTCTTCGCTCAGTTCCGAAATAAAATCTTCGGAAAAAAAGAGGGTATTTCCGTCCGTTGCAGCCGAAGGGCACCAGTCGGCGGGTTTCAGCTGTAAAAAAAGCGAAAGGGTACCGAAAAAGGGTTGAGAAAGAAGCAGTTCCACCCGTGCCTTTTTTAGCTTCTGTTCCGCGCTGTTCATATTCCCGCAGCCTTCAGGTATTCTCCGCACCCGGCAATCCGGAGGGCAACTAAAAGCTGCATCCCTCCGAACCGGAGCAGCTGGCCGATAAGGAGCCCCATGTTGTTTTGGTAACCTCCGTTTGTCTTTTTAAAGCTGTAGCGGACGTTTGATATTGAATTTCGCGGACAGGCCCATTCCGTTTTCAGGTCCTGGAAATGCCGGTTTATCGTATCGATACCGGAAATCAGGATCTTCCGGATATCTACTCCCTGATACCCTCCGAATAAAATCCGGGGAAGTGTACAAGTGCCGTCGAATTCACTGTTAGAAGTCCACTCAACGGGAATTGCCCAGGTCCCGAGGTCCGGACCGCCGCCGCCGGGTGAAACAAACCGGTATGGAACGAATACGTTTCCGCTGCCGCTGTCCGTCATTTTCTTCACACGCCAGCATCCGCTTTCTTCGTCCCAGTGGAATGTCCGTTCCGGCCTCATGTGCTCCCCGGCCCTGACATACTGCCTGCCCGGGAAAGCTTCCGGTGTTGTTTTACAGCACGATTTCATTATACGTTTCCGACCACTCCTGCCATGCCGGCGAGGAAAAAATATCGCAGTGGTTGTTTTTATGGATGTCTTTGATCAGCAGGACCGCAAATTCGGCGGGCAGCAGGAGGGAATACCGGAGCACGCGGGTTATGTTTTCATGCGCCCTTCCGGCAAGAGATCCGCACAGGGCGTAGAGGATACTCGGGTTCTCCGGCACAATGTCTTTCCCCCCTAAAATTTCATCAACCGAAGGGAGGGTTTTAGATAATTCACGAAAAGCCCAGAATTCAGCCGCGGTTTCCTGGCCGATAACACCCCCTAAGGCCAGCCGCAGCTCCACCTCTTCCAGATTGAAGGCGAGAAGGTTCGAAGCATATTCCCAGGTCCTGGGAGTCGCGAATGCCTGGGCCGAGAAATCGGCGCCGAAGGTTGATAGGAGGCCCGGCCGGAAATTGAGAAATCCGATAATCACCGGATCGATGCCGTTGTGGAGGGCCCACTCTTTCCAATCTTCGATGTGGGGTTCGATATCGAGATGGAGGAACCGGTTTCGCAGGGGCGTCGGCATCCGGAATGTAATTGCCATGTCCGAGTCCCTGTTGCCCGCGGCCACAATAGACCAGCCTGCAGGGAGAACATATTCACCGACCCGTCTGTCCAGCACAAGCTGATAGGCGCTCGCCTGAATTGCCGGAGGCGCGGCATTTAATTCATCCAGAAAAAGGATGCCCTGCCCTTCTTTCGGCAGGAAGGCCGGGGGAATCCAGACGGCGGAATCCCCCTTTAAAACAGGAAGCCCCCGTAAATCGGTCGGATCAAGGAGGGTCAGCCGAAGATCGATACACTCAATTTGCTTCCTTTCCGCTATCTGTTTGACAATTGCCGATTTCCCGATTCCGGGGGAACCCCAGAGGAAGGCGGGAAGATCGGATTGTTCCAGTATTGCTGCAGCCTGGTTAATTCTCATATTGTTTTTCTCTCTATATGATTTTCTGTTTCACGATAAGGGACAGCCAGGATCCGGGCCGTCGTTTCTTCAAGTTCCCGCTGTTCCCTTCCCGAACCGAAGAGAACCGTACGGTTTTTTTCTGAACACCCTAAACTCTCCGCTATCCGGGAAGCGGCGGCGTGAATACCCTTGCTCCTCAAACCGTCAATGTATCTTCTTACCGCACCGGCCGGGAAATCGGGACTATCACTGCTTAAAATATCATGAAGGGTGACGCCGATTCTCTCAACGATTCCCCGCTGTTGAAGGTCTTGCAGAACTGCATGAATGCAGCCTTCGGGGTAACCGGTCTCCTTCGAAAGCTGTCCGAGGTTGGTGAACCGCTCCGTACAGCTGTTAACTATGCTGAGCTCTCTCTCGTCGATTTCATCAAAGGACCGGAAGGCCTTGTCTGCCGTATAGATTCCCGTGCCTTCCTCCATGAACCGTACCTGCATCTCCGGAGTTTGTTCGAGATAGGAGCTTAAGGATTTATATTTTGAAAGCGCTCGTGAAAGGGGCAGGGCGGTACCGTCAAACCCCGGACTTCCCGTCCTGCCGGCCGTGACTGCACTGTTTCGTCCGAAAGGGATCAGGCAGGTTGAAAGGCCGGGCTGCTGCGCATGCATGCCGAAGGGGAGTATGATTTTCTCCGTTTCCTGAAGGCCGCTGTCCGAGAGATATCCGGCAAGCGTATAATGGTCAGTGATAAGAAAAAGGAACCCTCCTTTTCCCCGGCCGCGCCATTCCTTCAGACGGGCAGCGAGAAAGCCCTGGATGCAGGAAAGGGGCTGCCGGACCCATGCGGCAAAGGGTATTTCAATTCCGGTGTTGTCTACCGCGCGGAGTTCCGTACCTTCAAAAGGAGACGGCAGGTTCATCCGCAGCTGCCGGGAAAAATTAATCAGAGTATGTTCCGCTTTTACGGAACATACCGCCGTGTGCGCCCGGTGAAGGGCATGATATTGGGAGCTGAATTCGGCAGCGCAGTGTACGGTTGTGTCCGTAATCCCGGTGATGAGCCGTTTTGCCTCTTCTTCATGTTCCCGGTTGGAAACGCCTGCGTATCCGGAAACGATGAAATCGGTAACGACAGGGCTAAGTTCCTGGACGGATCCGGTAAGCGCGTCGGTATCGAGGGATTCAAGCGCCGTCCCCGATACTCGGTGTCCGCCGCGAATGGAACGGACATAATCGACAGGGGCATCTCTTTCGAGGGTTTTTACGAGATCATCGCCGTATCCGATGAGCAGAAGTGCGGTTTTGCAGTCCCGAGAGTTAACGAGGGTATCAAAAACGGCCGGACTCGAAATACAGAGCCTGCCGATCCCGTTCCCTTCTGCCGAAAAAGTCCCGCGGCAGTCTTGAAGGGTTTCCGCAAGACTGTCCTTTCTCTTCAGGGACTGCTGTTCTCCGGACGGCAGTACTGCATTAATCCTGTCCGCTTCGATGTCTATCCGTAAGGTTTTACCCATCCTCTATCTCCGGTAGAGTTTTATCGGGAACCTATCCTGCCTGTGTTCTGACTCGCGGACGACTCGGATTGCCGAATAGCCTACTTCCCGCACCTTCCCGCCGTTCAGGCAGTGGTATTTCTGCGGTGTTCGTTTCCGCTCACAGCGGCCGGACCGTACCGGATTTTCACCGGTTTCCAACCCTTATCGGGTTCCTGCAGGATAAGCCGCAATAGTTTCCCTATTATATAAAGCAATGATGATATCGGTATTGTAGTTTTTTATCAAGATTTGGGTTATTCAACAGCGGTGAAGGTGGTGGAAGTGAAAAAAATGCCGGCAGAGGCCGCGGGGGAGTGTAGCGAAATCCCCGGGCCCCGCCCGACTTACTCTTCCATCTATTGCCGGAATGCTTTTCTCCGGCCAAGCAGCGTGAAGAAGAGGATTATAGCCCCGATCATCAGTAGCGGAACGATAATCCAGACAAGCTGCCGCGCGGCTGCGATTTGGTAGAAGAGGGTAGCCGCAATCCAGCCTAGAATTGTGAGATAGACTACCGAAAGCCATCCGAACCCCGGACCGATTTCCCGTACAATCGCGCCTAACGCGGCGATACAGGGGAAGTAAATCAGCACGAACAGCAGGTATGAATATGCTCCGGCGGGGCTTCCGCCGAAACGGGACCTGAGGGTACCGAACACGCCGATGTCGGTTTCCACCTCTTCCGCTACCGTTTCTTCGCTGCCGCTGACGATTCCCGCGCCGACCGGATCGGCAAATCCGCCGAATATACCCTCAAAGCCGGCGGGAATTGACGCAAGCGCTTCTACTATGGGAGGTCCGATTGCAAAGCGCTCCGTTTCGCCTTCAGGGCCCCCTTCCGCTGCCTCCGATTCCGCCGCGCTCATCTGGCTGTACAGACTGCTCAAGGTGCCGACGACCGCCTCTTTTGCAAACAATCCGGTAAAAATACCCACGGTCGCGGGCCAGTTATCTTTTTCAATGCCCATCGGGGTAAAAACAGGAGTTATCGCCCGTCCGATCCGGGAGAGAACGGAGTTCTCGCTGTCTTCGTTTCCGAAGCTGCCGTTAAGACCTAAGGAGTTGAGAAACGCGAGGACCATAACGACAATGACAATCACTTTTCCCGCACGGAAGATGAAGACCCTCAGGCGGTTCCAGGTGTGCCGCATGATGTGCCGAAGCCTGGGACCGTGATAAGGAGGAAGCTCCATCACAAAGTGTGACATTTCTCCCCGGAAAACAGTCCGTTTCAGCAGCAGGCCCGTCAAAACAGCGAGAATAATCCCGGCGAAGTAAAGACTAAACACGATTACACCGCCGGACCTCGGAAAAAAGGCCGCGGCGAAGAGGGCGTAAACCGGCAGACGGGCGCCGCAGGACATCAGCGGTGTCATGAATACCGTCATGTACCGGTCTTTTTTCGATTCTAAAGTCCGGCTCGACATTACCGCCGGGACGGTACAGCCGAATCCGACAATCATCGGTACGAAGGCTTTCCCGGGAAGTCCTAAAAGCCTCATAAAGCGGTCCATAACGAATGCCGCCCGGGCCATGTACCCCGAATCCTCGAGCAGGGAAAGCATGAAAAACATCATAAAGATAATCGGAATGAAGGTTGCCACCGTCTGAATACCGGCGCCGACCCCTCCCGCAAAAATTGTCGTCAGCCACTTAGGAGAGCCGAGTCCGCTTAGAAGCGCCCCGAAACCGTCAACGAACACGGCGCCGAAGAGAATATCGAAAAAGTCGATAAAGGCGCCCCCGACGCTGATGACGACCCAGAACATCAGGTACATGACTCCTAAGAATATCGGTATTCCCAGCACCTTGTTCATCACCACTCTGTCGATCCGTTCGGTTATGCTAATTTTTTCCGGTGCTTCTCTTACCGTCTTTTGTATGACACCATGAATGAAACCGAATCGATACTGGGCCATGATAACATCCGACGGTTCGGTCAATACTTTTTCTATTTCATTCAGGGCCGCATCTATTTTATTTTCAGTTAAAATACCGAGCCTGCTTATTTTCTCGGTAATCCACTCATCCTGCTCTAAAAGCTTCATACACACCCAGCGGGCGTCTGTTCCCAACTCATCGGCTACAGCCGCCGCGGCAGGTATCCATTCGTCGATATTGTCTTCCAGTTCGTTCGGATATTGTACTTCGGTTAAGGAAATCCGTTTTTTTTGTACGGCTGGTCCTATGGCGCCCTTGGTTTTTTTAATGTCCGCGTTATCCACCGCGCTAATGGCGATGACCGGAACACCCAGTTCCTTCGAGAGTTCTTGCACATCGATTTCCATGCCCTTCTGCCGGACCAAATCCATCATGTTAAGCACCACCAGCACGGGCACCCGCATTTCAATCAAGTTGACCGTTAAAAATAGGTTCCGTTCGAGGTTCGAAGCATCGACAATGTTGACCACCAGGTCAGCCTCGCCGCTTAAGATGTAGTCCCGGGCTATCCGTTCGTCTTCGGAAACGGCCGACAGCGAATAAATACCCGGCAGGTCGACAACCTCGTATCTGCCTTCGGTATTGGACATGGTCCCGACCTTTTTTTCTATGGTAACACCGGGCCAGTTGCCGATACGCTGGTTGCTGCCGGTCAATCCGTTAAACAAGGTTGTTTTTCCGGAATTGGGGTTCCCGACAACGGCAATCGTGTGTGCTGCTGCCGCGGTGTCTTTCGGTAAGGTTTGTGTTTTCATTGTATCCCCTCAATACGTAATGCGTCGGCCTCTTTCTTTCTGAGACTCAATTTAAAGCCCCGTACCTCGATTTCCACGGGGTCCCCTAATGGTGCGATTTTCTGTAAGGAAAAGACCGTCCCCTTTGTAAGCCCCATGCTTAAGAGCCGGTCCCGGTACGGTTTTGAACCCTGTTCATAGCCGAGAATTTGGGCCTTCATGCCGGGTTTCATGTTCCGGATTTGTAATTCCATGCTGTTCCTCCTAATTTGCGTTGTTTTCGTCGGATAGGGGGTTCATGTCCGCCCGCGTGAGGGGAGATTGGTAGCCTTGCCGCTTTTATTTAGCATTGCCTAACTTCACGGCAAAAAAAATACCCTTTCTATCCCGTGCTCAACCCTCCGACTTCTTCAAAATACTCATCTATGTCTTCCTCACATCCTCTTGACATGGGATCATGCAGGTAGAATTCTTTAAATCCTTCGAGCCATACGGGGTCCTTTTGATAGGTTACGTAAATATATTTTATAAATTGCGTAAACCGGCGGAAGGTTTCTTCCGATATGCTGTGTTCCATTTTGCAGGCACTCTCCTCTGCCGTTTCCCTGTTCATTCCGAGGATCCGTTCAAAAAAATGGCGCAGCACCCGGTGTTTTTCCCGAAGCTGCCGGGCCGCGGCATTGCCTTTTCCGGTCAAACTGATAATTCCGTATGGTTCATAATTAATATGTTCGCTTTTTGTCAAAGACCGGAGGGCGGAAACAACGGAGGAGTTCTTTACCCCTAAGCGTTTAGCAATGTCTTTTACCCGGACCCCGTTTTTTTCAAGGATAATTACATAAATCGCTTCGATGTAATTTTGAAGCGTTTCACTTAATTCCTGTACTTCGTCGGTTGTATTGTCATCTGCCATTAGCTGTACTACCTTGTCCTGATAATATTAGTATCGTCTAATATTATTCGCATTATATTATTTTTGTCAAGCCCTCGTATGAAAAAAATTTCCAAATTTTTTTAATCAGCCGCTAGTAGAGACTAATACGAACAGAAGCTTTTGACTTGTCCAAGTCCTTTTCCCAATTTTCCCGCACAAACCCATTGATAATTTCCAGAATACCTCCAACGATGGCCCAGTCGTCATTAAAGACCAAAGGAGTAGCGACGCCGAGACCGACCACGTCAAACATAAGATGAGCCCTGCAAGCAGGAAACCGCTGCCGACATCGCCGAACAGTGGAGCAGGCGTAAATACAGTGTGGATGGAATTGCTCGGTAATCGTATCCGTTTCTGGTGAAACCCGAAAAGGTGACGGTAATTCGAAATGTAAACCGCGATTTATGAGTCCCAAGCTCAACCCTCCGACTTGGTTCGTTGGTTTTTCCTGCTGCTAAAAAGTAGTGTTTTTTGGTTTTTCCATTGACAGCATGGTTTAAACAAATATAATGGTTCATGAACAATAAAATAACCTTAGGAGGAGAATTTTATGAAAAAAGCGGTTATGTTGGTGCTCGGTGTTCTTTTTATCGTTGCAATCCTTGGGGCCTGTAGCAGTGTGCAGCCTTTTGACGCGGGAGCAAGCGGAAACGTCGGCTCGAAGGTTGGACGATCAGAAATGATGAGTATTCTTTATTTTCCACCTACCGGTGATGCCGGTGTGCAGAAAGCCTGCGCGAACGGCGGAATTTCGAGGGTCGGTACGGTAGATATTGAATACAATTGGTTTTTCGTTGGTTATAAACTTACAACAATTGTAACCGGGGAATAATTCTATTTTATTACACAAGGCCGTTGATATACGGCCTTGTTTTTTTATCCATCACTTCATAGAATAATCGCCAAACCCTGAATTGATACACGTATGTAACGAGGATTGCATGAGAGAATGTAAAAAAATATACGTCTTGCCTGTTTTGTTCCTTGTAGTATTGGTTTTATACGGATGTAGCAGCACGCCTCAAATTGACGTGTGGGCGTTAGAAGAGGGCGTGTTCCAGTATTTTGTCAATCCGTCGGAACTGAAAGGGGACAATAACAAGAAAAGAGTATTGATGGATTTTACAGCCCATCAATATCGAAAAAATCCTGAAAAAAACAGAGTTGTCTGTAATTTTACCATATTGAAAAAAGGCAGCTTAGGTTCAGATTTGTCCGCGGCTTATTTTATAATAAATGGAGATGAAACACAGAAAGTTGAGTTATTGGATATTGAATTGATGTATATTAAAAGCGCGGAAGAGAAGATACGTTTCACTTCAACCATAGAAGACGGGGAGCTTGAACGGCTCGTTTCCGCCGAGGAGTTTCTTTTTGTTACCGAGTTTACCGAAACGGAAAAAATCCTTAAATTTGTCCCCACAAAATACTTTTTAATTCAAATGGCCGGAGCAAAGGATGATTTATATGGTTAAGCCGAATCTAAAACGCTTTCTAAAAACCGATTTTACATCACGGGTAGTATTAATTCCGACGGTAATCCTTCTTTTCATGGTGTTTTTCCTTTTTTCTTCCTGCACTAAAAATGAAACGGAAGGCGCCGGGGACCAAGCTTCAGCTGAAAATACCGAGATGGAGAAAAAAACTGTAGAAGTTGAAGAACTTGGATTTTCAATTGATGTTCCGGAGACGTGGAAAAAACTCGGGGGCGATAAATTGCGGGAAGCAAAAAGACAGGCGCAAGAGGGACCGTCAATTGGTGTTTTTACGATAGATATAGTCGATTCCTATCACAGTGACCATAACGGTTCAATCACAATTTCCAAATTAACAGCTGATAATGATGATTCTCGGGCTCCTGCAAATGTAGTCGATGAATTTATTATCGGCATGAAGCGGCATTTTGCCGATCAGTACACGATACAAAAAGAAGAAAGTACAATCGGCCCCTTCAAAGCGATTTTTCTACAGATGTATAATGATCAGTTTTTCATCGTTAAAACGGTATATTTTAATGACGCGGAACGAATATTTCAAATTGATTTTATTATTCCCCGTAACAATCTCACCGAAGCGCTTCTCAAAGAAGTTGAAGATGCCCTTCTGTCCGTGAAAAAAATATAAATTCTTACAGGTGTAATAGCGCTGATACGGTATCGGTGACCTCTCGAGACCATCGGGACTTTTAACTTGTCAGGGTCCATTTCCCGATTTTCCCATTGTTTCATCCTATAACAGATAGCAAAAGAAAAAATGACGGAGGACGATAAATTTGTCCCGAAGCTGCCGACAACTCCCTTTGTGCTGCTGCCCGGCGCTAAGGGCGGTACTGCTTCTGAAATAAAGGATGAAACGTGAGATCGAATATGCCGACCATATAAAAGCCCCTCTTGACGAGTGCGGAATAACCGATAACTATGGACGGACGATGAAGCTGATACGGAACACCCGTGCCGGGCGCCTTTTGCTCGGCATTTGCCTTTTCTTTTTTCTTATTCCCGTACTCCCTGGGGAAAACAGGAGCGCGGACGGTGAAAACACCGCCGGAAGCAGGCTGCTGCGGATTGTCTCCATGGAGGAGCTGGGCGCTCCCGATGTGCAGGCGGAAGCGGCGGTGCTGCTGGATTATGAGACCGGCACACTGTTATATGAAAAAAACGGCGGCCGGCTTATCCCGCCGGCGTCTCTGACAAAACTGATGACCATGCACCTCATTCTGCGTGAAGTCGATGCCGGACGTTTGACCTTGGAACAGCGTTTCGACGTTCCACCGGAAGCATTCTGGAAAAACCTTCCCTCCGGCTCTTCGCTCATGTTTCTCGAACCCGGGCAGAGTCCGACGGTGGAGGACCTTCTCTTAGGACTTGCTGTCAGTTCGGGGAACGATGCCGCGATTGCGGCAGCTGTACTGGTTTCCGGGAGCGTCGAGGCATTCCTCACGCGGATGAACCTGGAAGCGAAAGGGCTCGGGCTGCCGCTGCTGCACTTCGCCGACACGTCGGGACTCGACCCGCGGAGCTGCATCACCGCCCGGCAGTTCGCCGAGTTCTGCAGGTTTTACATTGCCTCGAACCCCGACGCCCTCAGCCTGTTTCATGCCGTGGAAGAATTTACCTATCCCCGGCCGGAGAACCTGCCGGGGATAGGTTCGGTAAAAAGCATCACCCAGCGGAACAGAAACAGCCTGCTCCATACCTATGAGGGTCTCGACGGACTGAAATCGGGCTACATCGACGAAAGCGGCTACAATGTCGCGGTAACGGTTACAAAAAACGGACGCCGCCTGATTGCGGTACTCTTAGGCGGCAGCGGGGAAAGCCACCCCGACGGGAGAAATCGGCTGGCGGCGGACGGCCGGAAGCTGCTGGATTTCGGTTTCACCGCCTTTACGCGGGTCTCTCCCGAACACCTCCGCCGGCCAGACGTAAAGGTGTGGAAGGGAAAAGAGGATTCGGTTGTCTGTGTTCCCGAGCAGCCGGTGCTGCTGACGGTCCCTGAAAAGTACGTCGGCGATATCGATTACACGGTAACAACCGTCCGGCATTTGACGGCCCCGGTCCCGGCGGGAAAAGAGGCGGGTATGCTGGACATTACCCTCCGGGGAGAGGACTATGTATCGATACCGCTTGTTACCACCGCGGCAGTCGAGGCCGCCGGGCCGATAAAACGGCTGTTTCACTCCATCGGTTTGGGGATTGACGGTCTTCGCGGCAATTAAACTTCCTTGACAACACGGGTATCCGGATTTAATGAAGAAAGTAGTAGTAGTATTAATGCTGCTTTTCCTTACAGCCGCCGTTATTTTTGCCGGCGGT